>JANMJN010000525.1:0-2703 GCA_031371355.1 Saprospiraceae bacterium | reverse complement strand
TGGTCAAGAGTATGAATTGAGAAAACGAAAAGCGGAGTTATTAGCTCGTGAGTTTGGTTTTGCTAAAGTGTCTCAATGCAAATTAGCTGTTGCCAAAACGATAAAAGAGTTTGCGGTAGGCGGTGGGTTTATGTTTGCAATGTGCTCAGCCACAGAGAGTTATGATGTGGCTTTGGCATCAGAAGGCATTGATATATGTGCTTCTATGTTCGATGGTGATGCCGTTGACCCAGACGCACAAGAGCATTTGGATTTTTCAAAAACCTTTGCCTTTCAAGATTTTGTTATAAACACCAATCCTATGGGTATGGATTTTTCGAACATTGACAACAGTATGCGGCGTTATAGAAACATCAATATTGATTATTTCACACTCTTTGATTTTTCTGCAAAATGGGATCCTGTGCCGACCATGTTGACACAGAACCATACGAAAACCATAAAGGGTTTTATGGGTCAAACGACATCCTTTAAAAAAGTTTGTATTAAACCTGAAGTTTTAGTCTTAGGTGAGACAAAACCGTTTGATGAGGCACGTTATATACATGGTGTCATCGGTCAAGGTTTTTTTAGCTTTTATGGTGGGCATGACCCCGAAGACTATCAACACCGTTTTACTGACCCCGATACTGATTTGGCATTACATCCCAATTCCCCAGGTTATCGCTTGATATTGAACAATGTGCTGTTTCCGGCGGCGAAGAAGAAGAAGCGGAAAACGTGAAAGAATACTGAGGGGGTTATGGATACAACTCAATCCCTGCTCGCATCGCGCCTTCGATCGTACCGTCTAATTTCTGTGCGCCCTCAAACATAAATTCATCGGGGTCATAAAATTCGCGGCTGTATCTGAAAATGGCAAATCGCCACTTTTCTATATCGCCCGACCATTCCAACCGACCTAATTTGGTTGGCTCCTTCCAACCTATTTTTGATAAAAAGCAGTATTTGCCTTTAAATTCGACTTGAAAGCCCGATTTATGCGCTTTGTTAAACGCTTGAACCCGTTGTCCGATAACTGCCTTTACTTCTTCTGGTATTTTTATGGATTTACTTTTTGCCATTGTTCCTTTGTTTTTAATCGAAATGCTAAGGTAGAATTTTCAAAGCAAAGTATGCCCATGCCAATACAACCAATCATTCAAAATCTCCAAATTTTCATCTGACGTGTTGATGCTCACGATGTCTTCGGGGCTGATGTATTGCACAAGGTCGCTTATGCGTTCCGTCATACCCAATCGCAAAGTGAGAGAAGTTTCGCTTTTAGGGTCAACTTCGACAATTTGTACCGCTTTTTCTTCTTTTTTGCCCCGCAAGCGCAATTTGACTGTGGCTTTCATCGGAAATTCTAAGTTTTCTTTCATGCTGATGGGGAAAACTTGGAAATTTAAAAAAAAGCCTTAGTTTTGTAAAAGAATCATTGTTGAAGTAACAAACCGACTTGTGTAAACATTATGATAAACGAATATTATCCATTTATTGCCACTCAACAGAGTACGATTTTCTTTTTTGATAGCGTGTCAAGACACAATTGTCAAAGTTGTTGCTTTTGAAATGAATAAAACAGGTAAGTGGAATTTCGGATTCGGTGACTTGACGGAGGATTTTAGAGTTGATGATAAAATAATCTCTAATAACCAAGACGTATTCAAAGTCATCAGTACAGTTGCTAAAATAGCTTATGCTTTTATTGAAGTCTATCCCGACAGAACCCTCTCAATTGTTCCTGTTGATGAAAAGCGTAAAATACTGTATAATCGTGTATTTCAACGACATTTTGAAGAAATAGACAAACAATTTGAAGTAATTGGTACAATTAACGAGTATGACGAACCTTATAGAAAGGAGCAGATGTACGATGAATTTACTTTAAAATTTAAAAATCAATATGTCGAAAATGAATGAATCAATATCTAAGTCGTTGACTTTTGAAGAAATATTAGAAGACGCTTCACTTGAGCGTTATCATAAAGCAGTGCATTTTTTTATGGAAAATGAAAACAAAATCATTTTCCCCGACAAATTCATGGCAAGCCTAAAATCTATCGTTAGATGCGATTTACAAAAATTAGCTGTTGAAAAACCGTATTTATCCCTTTCCAAAGTTGTTGCGACGATGTTGGAAGGCATGAATGAAAATATGACTGCTGATATGGTTAAAGAGATTACATTTTTTATCCTTGATAAATGGGAAAATAGAGCAAATACTATAAAACAAGACTTTACTGAAACTGTCTAATAAACTGAGGGGTACATTTTCAAAGCAAAGTATGCCCATGCCAATACAACCAATCATTCAAAAATGCCAAATTCTCCTCCGTCGTTTGGATGCTCACGATGTCTTCGAGGCTGATGTACTGCACACGGTCGCTTTTGCCTTCCGTTATACCCAAGCGCAAAGTGAGAGAACCCTCGCTTTTAGGGTCAATTTCGACAATTTTTACCGTTTTTTCTTCTGTTTTGCCGCCTCGCAAACGCAATTTGACTTTGGCTTGCATTGGAAACTCTAAATTGTCATTCATGTGAATGTACCAACCCATTGCTTGTTCATATTCATTATAAGCATCTACGATGATTTCGTAATGGATGCGGTGTTTGCGTTCTTTGTCGTTTTCTCTTGCCATTTTTTATTCTTTTTGATTGGTTTTGATGAAAATAAATTATAAGGAGTTTTGATAATCACTATTGATAAGTTATTAAAGA
>JANMJN010000627.1:0-6444 GCA_031371355.1 Saprospiraceae bacterium | reverse complement strand
AAAGACGTTGCCGTTTCTCTTGACATCGGTTCATCACCATCGCCCCGCATACCGACGGAGACGATTTTATCGTAATTTTTCATGCGTTCCATACCGCCAGCCCAAAATGTACGCAGGCTTGAATCATTTGTGGCATAGTTCCATTTGCCTCCGTTGCCATAACGCCGCCACTCGTCGTGCGCACGACCCAAAGGCTCGTGGTGCGATGTGCCCATGACGATGCCGTATTCATCAGCAACGATGCCGTTTTGTTTGTCATCGTCATAAAAAGCGTTGCCCCACATAGCGGGCCAGAGATAATTCCCCTTTAAACGGAGGATAAGTTCAAAGACATGTTCGTAAAATTTTGCGTTAAAACCACCAAATTTTTCCTTCGTCCAACCTGATAAAGCGGGTGCTTCGTCGTTGATAAATATACCGCGATATCTGACAACAGGTTTATCTGTTTTAGTGAAATTGCCACGTAAATACACCTCTTTTTTCTTTTGGATGGGCACATCAGCCCACCAATACCAAGGCGAAACGCCCATCATTTGCGACAAATCGAACACGCCAAAAGCCGTTCCACGCCTGTCGCTGCCGACAATGACCAAAGCCTTTTCAACGCCTGACATGGGCTTATCCACGATTTGAATTTGATAGGCTTCCCATTGATTATCAAGGCTTTCTGTCTTTATTTTTTTATCAGCAACCAATTTTTTGATAGCAGCAGATTGATTTAACGTGCCAATAATGATGATATACTGAGGGGGTGTTTGCAGGGAGTTGGTAATCGTCGGCTTCTTACCTGTGACCAATTCAATATCATGTTGCAACCAAGTTGTGGCTTTTCGCACCGTATTCAAGTCCTTATCGTCCACATAAATAGCAGTCGCATCCGTCGCAGTTGCGATTGGAAATGCGTCCGTTGCATTTGTTTCGAGAATGGGCTGCTGTGGTTGTGCCGTTAGTTTTAACGCTATTAAAAAGCATACAAACAATGGAAAGAATGTCTTTTTCATGACTTTATGAAATTAAATGTAAAGGTGAAATGTTTGATAATGGCTCTATTACAACTTACTATTACTCACAAAAGCAATCCGCTTACTATCAGGCGACCACGAAGGCACATTAATCGTTCCCTGCCCACCATAGATATAGGCGATATTGCGAGCAATGCCACCAGAAGCAGGCATCAAACGCAAGTAGATTTTTTGATACCACGGGTGGTCAGTCGGATTGATTTCTTTAGGAAATGAGAGATAAACAATCCATTTACCATCGGGTGAAATGTGTGGAAACCAATCGTTGTATTCATCAAAAGTCACTTGCTCTTGTCCACTGCCATCGGGTTTCATGCGCCAGAGTTTCATCGTGCCTGTGCGGACGGAATTGAAATAAATCCATTTACCGTCGGGTGTGTATTCGGGACTGTCATCGAGTGTCGGCGTGTTGACCAATTGTGTTTCCTTTTTGGTTGCAATGTCAATTGACCAAATATCATATTGCTTATTACGTTGTCCTGTGAAAATCAGTTTTTTACCGTCAGGCGACCATGTATGCAAATAGGAATGACCTGAATCTGGCGAAGTAATCATCGTTGGTTTGTCCGAACCGCCAATGGGCAACATGAACAGCGTTGAAATGCGTTTTTCGCCGACATGGTTGCTCAAAGCCATCATTTTACCATCAAAAGAAATCACATGGTCGTTGTTATTGTTGATGACCGTTCCTGTGTTCATTTGTGAAATAGTGCCTTTCGCCAAGTCGTAATTGTACATGCGTCCTTCTGAATTGTAAATCAGCGTTTTACCGTCTTTTGTCCAATTGGGAGCTTGCAGGGAGTTGGGGGCAGAGTGTAAAATCTTACGTGCACCCGTTTGCACATCCATCACTTCGATGTGGCTACCGATATAATCTCGATACGGTCTGAAGTCTTTTGCTGCTGGAATGATGACGCGGACATTGCTGAAAACGGCTTTTTCCATGACTTTATCATTGTGTGAACAAATAAAAAGCCCCGCAAAAACCTCCTCGTTGAGGTCTATTTCCTTTGAGACGGATTTGTAGTTTTCACCAAAAACTGCCGATGAAAAGATGAATTTGTTGCCAATGCGTTGAAATTCAATCTCTGTTGGGTTAAAAACGGACATTTCGACTTGATTTGTCACGCCTGTGTCCGAGGTGCGATATTGCAACGAGGTCAAATCCACGCCATGCACACAGGCATCGGCATAAGGCGAATTGGGCGTGAGTTCATTCCTTGCTATGATACCGATTTTACGATGTGGGTCAACACCTTTTCCAACAAAATGAATCGTTGCAGTAATGATAAAATCGCCTTTTATTTTTTTCCAAAGAAAATGAAATTGGTCAGTTTTTGCCCACATATTGACGCTTTGGCTCTCCATCGTGTATTCCTGTCTTTCAGAATTGTACGTCGCAGAGCCTTTTACTGAGGGGTTACCGATGTCTTCGTGGTTGTCAAAAACGCCTAATTTTTGTTGGGTAAAAGCTGTTTGAGCCAATGCCAAATGCAAGATGGTGAGCATGAGTAATTTTTTCATATTGTTTAGTTCTTTAATGAGAAGCAAAGATGATTTTGTCTATTTTATCTTTGAAAATCAATGATTTATAATAAATTACTTTCTATACTGAGGGGTGTTTGGGTTGCACACAGAATTGCGAAATCTTTAGGATTTCGTAATTCTGGGGCATTATTAAAACACATAAATTCTCTGAAATTACTTAAAATAACGACTTGCAAACTCGATAAATGTTGCCCAATTAGGCGCGGGTGTATGCCCTGCCGTATGTTGTCGAAAAGCAATGTCGCCATCTATCAAAGCCGTTTCGACCTTTGGAAACTCCTTTGAACCTAAGCCTTTTTTACCTACCAATTCATATACGTCATTGGCGGCAACGGCTGCCAAAAGCATCCCTTTGACATCTACCCAACCATCGCCTTTGTCACCTGCACCGATAAAAACAGGGCGTGGCGCGCACAAGGCAATCAGTTCGTGGGAGTCAACGGGCATGTCGTCCCAAGTGGTCGGATCAGCAGCATATTTGATGAAATTGCCCGCCATCCAATGATATTCGCTTGAACCTGCTACGTTTTCGACGAGTTCACCTGCATTGCGACGGTGCAATTTTGCGCCTCCTTCACCTGAAGAACTCACATAAGCGATTGCAAAACGCGCATCATAAGCCATCGTCACGAGGGCAGCTTTGCCATAACGTGAATGTCCTGTGATGCCTACTTTTTTTGCATCAACGGCTTTGTCGGTTTCAAAATAATCAAGGGCACGGCTGGCACCCCAAGCCCAAGCGCGAAGACTACCCCAATCATCGGCTTTGCGGTTTTGTCCTTTGTTCATCAAACCGATGATGCCTTCGGTCAAACCCGCACCGTTGTCGGCTTGATACGTGGTTGGAATAATTTGGGCATAACCCCAACCTTTTGCCAAAAGCTGATGCTGCCAATTGACGGGTTGTGGCTGATTCGTCGGCGGTGGTGGTGGCATTCTGAATCCAGCGGGAAAACGGAAGGAGTATTCCATAATAATCGGGACAGGCTTCGTCTCTTTTGCTGGCGTTGCCAACATCAATTCAATATCCACCTTGATTTGCGGATAACTTGAATTGTCCACATGACCGACCAAACGTTTGAGTTTTATAGGAAAATCGCCATTCATGGTGTCAATTTCGCTCAAAACCTCCCATTTTACTGAGGGGGTGTTCTTCGGCATTCTGCCATAGATTTCTCTGTCAAAATCTTCGACGATTTCTGGGCGGCGTTTGTGCCACCAATCTGTTGCCGTTGTTATCTTTTGCCCATTTTTTAAAACCAAGGCTTCGGGTAAAGAGGGAAAAGGATTAGCCTTTGCCTCATCATAATTGGCGGCATTGGGTGCATTCGGATTGCTGCCGTTTGCCCCTTGTCGCAAGGTTTTGATACCCAAAAGGTCGAGCATGGCTTTGTGGTCAGCCTGTGTTTTGCGCTGTGTGCGGGCGATGGCGCTGTCCTGCTCGGGGGTGCGTTGCGGCTGTTGGGCATAGGCATTTTGACAAATGATTGCCAAAATTAAATAGAGGGTAATTAAGTTTTTCATTTTTATATTATTTTTCATTAATGTCTGATAAAATACTGAGGGGTCTATCATCCTGTAAATGCTTCCGTTTTTATTCTTTTGAAAACAACACCTGTTTCCAAACTACTTAATTCTCTATCAATTTTAAATACCCCTTTAAACCTATAAAATACAAATCCTAAATTATCTTTCACTCTTGGAAAAGTAAGACGTTCTATTTCTTCGTTCATAATCTTATCTAAATATTTGGCTCTTAAAGGAGGTATTTTACATAGCGACGTTATTTTTAATCCATCATGTGATATTTTATTATCCCAATCCTTATTTTCGTAAAATTTAGGAAACCATAAGTACTGTGTTTTGTCAAGGTTGTTAATTGCCATAGCTTTTTGAAATCCGTCGTAATTATGACCAAAACAATTGCAAGCGTGCGCTATATGTTTAAACATAACCCCTTCTTCTACACTAATTTTTCCTTTGTTTTTATAGTAATTTGGGTCAAATTCTTTATCAAAATCCCAGTTTTCAAATTGATTCTCTTTTTTTAACCCATTTATAATGGAAAAAATATCACAAACGGTTTCCCTGATTTGATTATTAATATCGTTCAAATCTTCTGAAATGGCTATTCGTTTGATACGATGATTGGTAGCATCAATAATATCTGTTTCTCTCGTCAAATCATTTTCAATATTCCGTTTATGATGTGGTTCATCAATTTCAACATGAAAATTAATCTGAGGGAAATACATATCTGTCAATGCAAATCCATTAGGTCGAGTTACATATTGTTGCGTTATAAACTTAATATTCAAATTATTCAACTGATGCCAAATACCAGTCACTACATAATTTTCATAATTCTTTTTGTTGGTTTTGCTTATTTGCCTAATGATGTATTCTTTTTTATTCATACTCAATGTTAAATTTTAATTTGTTTGTAGCTTCTTAACATGCTCCGCCACCTCAATCATCGGTGCGACCCAAATATCATTTTCATTATTTTTTAAAAAATAAAGCAATTCACGATGGGCTTGCACATCCACGTTGATACCATGTTCGCCACCCACGCCGTGAAATAAAAAGACCAATAATTTACCTGAATCCCTTGCTTTTTTTACCAAATCAATCATTTGATCGCCTGTTTCACCATTGATGGCATAACAATCCACGTTATATACATCCACTTGGTCGAGGGTGTGCATTTCGTTGCGTACGGCTCTTGCTGCGATAAAATCGTTGTGTAAACTGTCCATAAAGTTTTTACCATCAACGGTCATATCGCCACACGTGTAGGCGAAAGTGCGTTTGGCTTTACCATCAATCGCCTCCAGTAAGACATTAGTGGCTTTGATTTCATCCGTCATGCGTTGTACGCTGTATTTGCTCATATCGCGCTCGGCGGTAAGCCAACTACGACCACCTTTTGAAGCATCGCAAGGGTGAAACATAGTGTGGTTGCCCAATTCATGTCCATTTTGCGCCGCTCTGCGCCAATCTCTTATGCGCCTTTTAGAAGCATCAGCAGTCCCAATTAAGTAAAAAGAGCCCTTCATGCCCAAGGAATCTAAGAGTGGAATGGCGTTGTCAAGGTGTACATTGAGGGCATCGTCATAAGTCAACACGACAGCACATTTTTTGCCTTGCCAAATTTTATTCGGGTCATTCGTTTGGCGTTCTGTAGTGAAAGGGGAAGCGGGCAAGCCTTCTTTGTTGTAAAAATTCACACCCACAGGATTATCTGCCCACGCATAGCGGACATACTGAGGGGTCGGCACGCGCTCGCTTGACACGATGATGTCATTGCCTTCAATCACTGCCTTTGCCCAGACGAATTTTTTATCAAAACCCGCTATCGAAAACCACCGCAAATCCTCACCGTCTTTTGACATCAAACCACTGCCAATATGGTCAAAATTCAAGCGAATTTGATTGTTTTCAAGGGTTGCGGTCTTGAAAATGGGTCCAGACGGAACGACTGCCTTATCGCCGTAAGCAATATTTTCAGCCGACAATGCCAAACGCTGTCCCACCTCTTTTTTACTGAGGGGGTGTATGTCGTTCCATTCGCCTAAGTCAATCGTCACTGCCATGCCAGTATTTGGCAACGACAAGGCTTGACGTTGCGCTTCGCGTAAAACTGCCCAAGAGCTTTCTGTTGGCAAATAATTGATGTCCAAAAAATTAGGCAATTGGGCATATAAAAAAGGCAAATTGGGCTGTTGCCACTGCTTGCGCCAGTCGTTTATCAAGGCAGGTAAATATTGGGTATAGGCTTCGGGTTGACCCGTATTGCTTTCGCCTTGATACCACAAAACGCCTTTTATACTGTAATTGACCACAGGTGCAGCCATGGCATTGAACAAGGCAG
>JANMJN010000434.1:0-1856 GCA_031371355.1 Saprospiraceae bacterium | reverse complement strand
TACTCGTGGTAATTTACTACCATACAAATCATCTAATATTACGTCCGTAAAAGCCAATTGATAGGCTTCCCACGGCAATGCAAGGCTTTCTAAAACGCCTAAAGGCAAAGGATTTTCAAGGTCTTTGCTACGGTAAAGCGTTTGGATATGCTCGATTAGGCGTTTGCCATTGCCTGTTGTATTTTCATAAGGTAATTCCTGTGCTTGGGCTATCCAAGTTTTGACTTCTCTAATGGTGAAATAATCATTTTGCTTGCTTATATTCCCTTGACACTCAAAGGTTTTGACCTCACAAGGTAATGGCAACCAATAATAAGCTGGATTATTTGTCAAATCATTGGTAAAGGTATTTTCAGTTAAAATAATGTGTGTTTTATGCTGTTCTCTGTTTAAAACATCTTGATGTTCGTCTTGAAAATCATTACTATTTGTAAAATTATATGGTTTTAAAAGAGATTTGTTAGCCTTTATTCTGCCATAAACAATAGACACCGCTTTTTTAACTTGGGCGTAATTGTCAATTTCTAAATTCATGCTGTGCGCCACGCGTGCATCTTCGGGATTGCGTTCATAAGAAAAAGTCAGGGCTTCACTTTCCAAAACAATAAACACGGCGTTTTTATTATCTTTTCGCGGTTGCAAAGGGCGGATAAAACAGGTATGCGTTGCAACAGAATAAGGAATATTTTCTTTGATTGATTTATCTAAAGCAAAAACCTCTTGGCGTAAAGCCATGCCTTTGCAAGCACGGACGGCTTCCCGCCACTCTTCGGCATTGAGTGAGGGGATATTAGTTGTAAAATCCAAATAAGCATCATTTAATGTATCATCTTTGAAAGCCGTTTTATTGGCAGCATTGTACCAATACTCCTTTTCATATTGTTTCAAAATACGATCTTGCGCGATAAATGCGCCTGTATGAAACCAAGTTCGGGTCAAAACAGGCGGTTCGTGGTGTTCCGCACCTTGTTGCCCGTTTGAGGCAGTGGACTGCATCCAGTTTTCATAGTCTTCGGTATCCGTTTGGTCAACCCTACCAAAACCGCGAAATTCCCGTTCTGCATGGTCATAATAGCCATGATGATAGCTGTATTCTGCCGTAAACCGCACATTGGTAACGCTGTCTGTTACAATGGTTTTAGTGACCAATTGCACAGGGAACGCCAATTTTGTAATCCACGGCGTGCCTTCGAGTTTATCTTTCAAATAAAAATAAGTCGAGCTTTTGTATTCTACGGTTGTCGTTTTACCAAAACCGTTCTTATGACTTTGCATAATGTGCGGTTTTTTACCACCCATCAAATCAATATAGCGCATCGGCGATGCGCTGTACGCAGGCATTTCAGACGACCAAACAATACAGGCTGTGCCATTGCCCAATAAATCGGTGACTGTAATTTTATTTGGTTGTTCGGTTGGGAAAAATGGGTCAATGACTTCGGCATTTGTCCAACGATTGCCACAACAATTCAAATAAGCACTGAATTGATTTTTACCGAGATAAATAATATCCGTCGCCCCCGTTCCGCTAATATCTGCCAATTGAATATAACTCGGATTGAACATATCGGGGTGGTCAAAAACAGGCGAATTACCCATCGTCACCTTTGCACTAAAACGCCCATAACCCATATTTGCCCAATAACAGACCTCTCCATTGCGAATACGAACAATATCCGTCAAACCATCGCCCGACATATCCGCTAAGAAAATGCGCTGTTCTTGGTCTGAAAAGACAATGGACGCACCACGTTCCTCATCGTAAGGTTTTACAGCTAATTCGGGTGCATCATAACCTATTTTGCCTTGGTTTTCCCAAAACCAAAACGCGCCTAAATCGGATAAAACGACTTCGG
>JANMJN010000383.1:0-5326 GCA_031371355.1 Saprospiraceae bacterium | reverse complement strand
CATAAACATTAATCAATTATTAACGCTTTGGTCCACCTTGACCGCCGCCAGGACCACGGTTGCCACCTTGACCGCCGCCAGGACCACGATTGCCACCTTGACCGCCACCGCCGCCACGATTACCACCTTGACCACCACCGCCGCCACGGTTGCCACCTTGACCGCCGCCACCTTTACGGTCGCCGCCGCCACGATTGTCACCGCCACCTCTGCGGTCACCACCACCACGATTGTCGCCGCCGCCTCTGCGGTCGCCACGGTCGTTGTCACGACGGTCACCACCACCTCTACGGTCTTGGTTACCAGTGCTTTTTGATTCTTCTTGGAAAGGAGATAAGTCGCGCTTACCAAATACTTCACCTTTACAAATCCATACTTTGATACCGATTTTGCCATAGACTGTTTGAGCCTCAATATTGGCATAGTCAATATCAGCACGGAAAGTATGTAATGGTGTACGACCTTCCTTGTATTCTTCTGTCCGAGCCATATCAGAACCGCCTACACGACCACTGATACGAATTTTGATACCTTCTGCACCTGCACGAATCGTTTGCTGAATAGCCATTTTGATAGCACGACGGTGGTTAATACGACCTTCGATTTGCTTCGCAACAGTTTCACCTACGATAACAGCGTCCATCTCAGGCTTACGAATTTCGTTGATATTGATTTGAACATCTTTCGATGTCAACTTTTTCAACTCTTCGCGGATACGGTCAACTTCTTGACCGCCCTTGCCGATGATGATACCCGGGCGTGATGTTTGAATTGAAACAGTAACCCGTTTCAATGTACGCTCGATGATGATACGTGCAATACCACCTTTCGAGATACGTGCACGAAGATATTGGCGGATTTGCGCGTCTTCAACCACTTTCGCAGCCATATCACGACCGCCGAACCAGTTGGATTCCCAACCTTTGATGATACCTAAACGGTTTCCTATCGGATTTGTCTTCTGACCCATTTTAATCTTTTATCGAAACTTCAAGCGTTCCAGATTATTTTGGAAAATGTTATTTTCGTTTAAAAAGCCTTCCGAAGCATTCGGTTTAGGCTGAACTTTCAACTTATGCGCCTACCGCTTCGCTTTCTGCTGGTATTGGCTTGCGGTTTGCCACAACGATTGTGATGTGGTTAGTCCGTTTGCGAATCCGATGAGCGCGTCCGTGAGGAGCTGGTTGAAAGCGTTTCAACATCGTTGCCGCATCGCTAAATGCTGCTTTGATGTAGAGATCATACTCTGTGGCATCTTCCTCGGTTTTAACTTCCCAGTTAGCGTAAGCCGAGCGTACAACTTTGGTCAACCACAAAGAAGCTTCCTTGTTTGTGAATTGAAGAATGTTCAACGCATCGCTGACTTTTTTGCCGCGAATATTGTCAATGACGAGGCGCATTTTACGTGCCGACATCGGACAACTTGAGTGTCTTGCTACTGCTTCCATTGCTTGTATTCAGTATTTAAGTAGTGAGCTAAAAGTACTCACGCAATTATTTTTCTTAATAAAAATGATTAAAAAGTGCTTGGAATACTGAGGGGGTACTGCGAGCGAACCAGCAAACCACCTAGTGACCTAACTTACTTCTTACGGTTGCCTGAGTGACCTTTGAAGTTACGCGTCGGTGAAAACTCCCCAAGTTTGTGACCCACCATATTTTCTGTAACGAATACAGGAACAAATGTTTTGCCGTTGTGAACAGCAATGGTCAAACCAACCATATCAGGAATAATCATAGAAGAACGCGACCACGTCTTGATGACCGACTTGCGGCTTGCTTCCTTCATTTTCTCGACTTTCTCGAGCAATTTATGGAAAATATATGGTCCTTTTTTAAGCGAACGAGGCATGATTTAATTATTTAGTATTGATTATTGCCGATTGATTATTAAGCAATAATCAATTAACAATACTCATTTAAATTACTTATTCGTTGTTTTACGTCTCGAAACAATAAGGCGGTTTGAAGCCTTATTCTTATCGCGTGTTTTAGCACCTTTTGCTGGCAAACCTTTGCGTGAGCGCGGGTGTCCACCTGATGCACGTCCTTCACCACCACCCATCGGGTGATCCACTGGATTCATCACAACTGGACGAACACGTGGGCGACGACCACTCCAACGTTTTGCACCTGCTTTACCCATCACTTGTAAACTGTGGTCGGGATTTGACACTGTACCAATCGTTACACGGCAAGTCATCAAGATGCGGCGAACTTCACCCGAAGGCATTTTCAACGACGCATATTTGCCTTCTTTACCGTTCAAAGTCGCATAAGTACCCGCAGAACGCGCCAAAACAGCACCTCTACCTGGTTGCATTTCGATGCAGCATACTTGAACACCGAGTGGCACATCTTTCAAAAACATTGTGTTACCAACGTCTGGTGTAGCTGTGTCACCACTTAGAATCGTATCACCGACTTTCAAGCCGTTTGGTGCGATAATATAGCGTTTTTCACCGTCAGCATAAAACACAAGTGCGATAAAAGCCGAGCGATTCGGGTCATACTCTATTGATTTGACCGTTGCAGGAACACCATCTTTATTGCGTTTAAAGTCAATAATACGGTATTGTCCCTTGTGGCCACCACCGATTTGGCGCATTGTCATCTTACCGTCGTGGTTACGACCGCCTGAATGCGAGAGTTTTTCGACCAAACTCTTCTCCGGTACATTTGTCGTTATCTCGTTGTAACTATTTGTTACGCGAGTACGAAGAGCCGGCGTTATCGGGTTATATTTTTTAACTGGCATTTTATTATAAAGTTATCAGTTCATTGTCTTCGTCTTTTTCGATGAAAATGACGTTTAACTAATGACTATTGACTTAATGACTAATTATTCTTCTGCTGCACCTGCATCACCAAAGATGTCAATTTTTTCACCTTCTTGAAGCAATACGAATGCTTTTTTATAAGCTGGTTTCATACCTTTAACCATACCCGAACGTGTCGAACGTGTTTTGGTTTTGCCTGGAATGACCGCCGTGTTAACGCTTGCAACCGAAACATTGAACATAGCTTCAACAGCTTTCGCTACTTCGAGTTTGTTCGCTTTGCGGTCAACGACAAACGTGTAAACCGTTTTTGCCATTTGCTTGTCGGACTTCTCGGTGATTATCGGACGGACTAAAATATTCTTTGCCATTTTATTATTGACTATTGTTAATTGACAATTGCGTATTGATTCGTGCCTAATGAATAAGCATAAATCAATAATAAATAATCAATCAATTAAACGTTTCTTGAATTTTTGCAATTGAACTTTCTGTTAACACGAGTGCTTGCGTGTTCATGATTTGATAAGTGTTCAAATCACCTGCTCTTGCAACACCTGTGCGTTCTGCGTTGCGGCTTGATTTAAGGATAACCTCATTCAATTCTGGCAAAACTACCAATGATTTTTTGCTTTTGACGCCCAAACCAACCAATACGTTGACAAAATCTTTTGTCTTTGGCGCATCGAATGAAAAGTCTTCAACAATTGTAATCGAACCAGCTGCTGCTTTTGCAGACAAAACTGACTTCCGAGCCAATTGACGTACTTTTTTATTCAATTTGATAACGTAATCATGCGGTTTTGGACCGAAAGTACGGCTACCACCTAAAACAACAGAGTTGATGTCACCTTTACGTGAGCCACCTGTACCCTTTTGCTTATGCAACTTACGAGTAGAACCCGAAGCTTCACTACGCTCTTTTGTCTTTGAGTTTCCTTGACGTTGGTGTGCCAAGTACTGCTTAACAGCGAGATAGACGGCATGCTCATTCGGCTCGATGCCGAAGATGTCTGCTGGCAATTCAATGCTTCTGCCTGTGCTTTCGCCTTTTATATTTTTAACTTCGACTTGCATTTCAAAATTATTTTTCGATGATGACATACGCGCCGTTATGACCCGGCAACGGTCCTTTTAAAAGGATAAGGTTTTGCTCTGGGAAAATTTTAACAACTTTAAGACCTTTAATCGTCTTAGTATCGTTGCCCATACGACCCGACATACGCATACCTTTGAATACCTTAGAAGGAAAAGATGATGCACCAATAGAACCCGGTGCACGAAGGCGATTGTGCTGACCGTGAGTCGCTTGACCGACACCGCCGAAGCCGTGGCGACGCATAACGCCTTGGAAGCCTTTACCTTTTGAAGTGCCCATTGCTTGCACTCTGTCGCCTTCTGTAAAAATATCAGTAACACTAATCGTGTCGCCTTTTGTTTTACCGATTGCCATGTCGCGGAATTCAGCCACTTGGCTCATTGCTCCCTCAACACCAGCCGCCGTGAAGTGACCTAACATTGCCTTAGACGTTCTTTTTACTTTCGCTTCGCCGAAAGCCAATTGCATTGCGTTGTAACCATCGCTTTCCACAGTTTTAACCTGTGTAACCACGTTTGGTCCCAACTCAACAACCGTAACGCCTACGGCATTGCCTTTCTCATCGAAGACAGAGGTCATACCGACCTTCTTGCCAATTAAACCGTTCACTGTTGAAATATTTTAAATTTTAAGAAAATTTAGATAGGCACAAAACTGAGTAGTATTACTGTGTATCGTTCTTTAATGATGAATTATAAATGATGAATGATGAATCCACGATTTAGAATACAAAATTGGGCTTGATACTGAGGGGGTCGTTTTGATTCGACACATTAATATATATGGTGTGCATGTTAGTACAAACCAAAATAAATTAGTTAATCAATCAATTAAAATGATTCTCCCTCATTTTCAGCAAGACCTGAAGAGTATCTTTTGAGATTGATTATTTTTTTTGATTAATGAATATTGTCGTAAAACAATAATCAATAAACAATCAATATTAATCTATCAAAAAGACTTGTTCAGTATAGCCACTAAAAATGTCTTAAAGTATTGTTGATGAAATAGGTTTCGTCAATAAGTACTCAATTCATTATGTAAATCCTCATTAGGATTACATCAATTTTACTTGAATATCCACGCCGCTGGGCAATTCCAGTTTCGACAATGCGTCCACCGTTTTTGCATTAGGTGAGTAGATTTCGATGAGCCGCTTGTGCGTGCGAAGTTGGAACTGCTCCCGAGCTTTCTTATTGACGTGCGGAGACCGCAGGACAGTATAGATTTGTTTCTCGGTGGGCAGCGGAATCGGACCAACTACTGCCGCATTCGTAGCGCGGACTGTTTTTACGATTTTCTCGGTTGATTTATCAACCAAGTTATGGTCGTAAGATTGAAGTTTGATTCTGATTTTCTGATTCATGACCCTTATTAATCTTTTGTCAAATTGAAGCGCAACTACCTTTTGTAATTGGCGGTGCAAAGATAGAACTCTTTTTCTTTC
>JANMJN010000281.1:0-3227 GCA_031371355.1 Saprospiraceae bacterium | reverse complement strand
GAACTTGCCAAAACCGTCAATGACATCCGCGCACGTATATATGAGCCGTTCCTCTTTGTCATCGTCGGAGAGGTCAAAGCGGGGAAAAGTAGTTTTATCAATGCCTTATTGCAAACGGGTCGTGAAATCTGTAAGGTTGCTCCACAGCCCATGACCGATACCATCCAACAAGTCAGTTATGGTGAAACAGAGGAGACCATTGTGATTAACCCTTATTTAAAGAAAATTTTTCAGCCTGTTGAAATCCTGCGCGAAATCGCTATTGTTGACACCCCTGGCACCAATGCCATTGTGGCGCATCATCAAGAAATTACTGAGGGGTTCGTGCCTGCGGCAGATTTGATTGTTTTTGTTTTTGAAGCCAAAAACCCTTATCGGCAGTCTGCCTGGGAATTTTTTGATTTTATTCATACCGATTGGCGGCGCAAAGTCATTTTCATCATGCAACAAAAGGACTTGATGGATGCTGCCGATTTAGCTGTCAATACTGAGGGGGTCAAAAAGGAAGCGCAAAAAAGAGGGTTGGCTGACCCTGTCGTTTTCGCTGTGTCTGCCAAAGACGAACAAGAAGACCGTTTTGATATCAGTGGTTTCAGTAGCGTGCGTGATTTTATTAAAGCTCACGTCACAGGTGGTAAAGCACCTGCGATGAAATTGGCTAATAATTTAGATACTTGTAATAATATCAATGACCGCATTTTTAATGGTTTAACAACCAGAAAAGAACAATTTACTGCGGACATTGATTTCAGGAAAGACATACGACAAACGCTTGACAATCAAGAAATTAAATCGAATAGTTACGTTAAAATGTTGATAGAAAACCTATTGGCAGGCTATGATAAAACGACTTCAAAATCAGAACAAGACCTGGGCGAAGAGCTGTCTTTTGTAACGCTTATCAAACGCTCAATCATGGGCATTTTTGGTTCTTCTGATTCCATAAAAGTGCGATTGGAGGAGTTGAAACGGGATTTAGAAACGAACTTGAACAATGAACTGAGAGATAAATTGCAGTCAGGTGTAGGCGATGTTGCCGATTCCATCCAACAAATGGCAAAGCTGATTGACTTGAAAATCAAGACTTCTAAGACGATTTTGAAGGACAATCACGAAATTTTCAGCGATATCGCTGACAGACGTGCCAATGTCTTACGTGATTTACAAGAGACTTTTTCTAAATTTATGAACCGTTCTGAAAATTTTACGGACGAATCTCTTTTCAAAAACAAAGGCTCAATTGCTCCCAATATTGCTGCGGGGAGCGGCATAGCCATCGTTGGTATCATTCTGGCAGCGGTGACAAAAGGTGCTGTTTTGGACGTGACGGGCGGCATTTTGACCACCATCGGTTTGCTCTTTGCTGGAGCAACAGCTGTTTTAAAACGGAGTCAAATTCTCGAAGCATTCAGAAAAGAAATTGCAAAAGGGCGCAGTCAATTAGAAAACGAAGTGACAGAACGGTTGCATAACTATATCCGCAGTATCAAACATAAAATTGACCTCAATTTTTCTGAATTTGATAACCTACTCGATACCGAAAACAAGCAAATCACTGACCTTGAAGGACGACATACAGACATCAAAAATCGTGTTTTAATTTTGCAACAGGAGTTGACGAACTAAGGTATTCGTTGTCGCAGATAGAATGATTCATATCTTTTATTACTCGAAAAAAGTCTAACTAATTGTTATACAATAAGTTAGACTTTTTAGTTAATGCATTTAAATTGTCTGGAAATTAGAAAATGCTGAATGCAATCATTACTAAAGCAACTATCGCTAAAATTGCAATAAAAGTAGCGAGACCATTTTCTGGATCACGTTTGTTGGAATTCCGCTTTAGGTCAGTTTGTTCCGATGCCATGGACGACGTTTTAGATTGTGAACGATGTAAGTTTTGAAAAATTTAGTTTTAAGACAAGTAGCACGTCTTAATCATGTGAGGATATTTGGAGCGACAAAGGTATTACAAAAAAATTGAAAGTATAGTTTTTTATTATGCTTTTTTAAAAATATGTACTCACCTATTTTTTTCAAAACAAGCCCGCTTGATCAATGATTTACATATTTTACGTTTTGTTCAATATATTTTTATCACCACAGGAACTATATTGTATATTTTTGTAATTTTGCGCCGCATTTTTTTGACCTACTCTACCTTAATTTCTTATGAAATATACTGAGGGGTACGATTTTTGCTATGAAAAACTAAATCATAAAAAATTGAAAAACAAAAAAATTGAGCCTATGTATGCCAACCTTATGAAAACCTTTTTCAGAGATAAACGCCAGTATCAACTGTTCTTACTATTGTGTCTTAGTACGTTTTTTGACTGCTTACTCGTTTTATTCCGTTTGCAACACACCGATTTTGATTGGCAACTCGTACAAAATTTCAACGACTTCAAGCAATATCGAGGCACTTATGGCACCTTTTTCTTCTTAATTTGGAATCTGTTCTTAGCATGGCTTCCCTACTGGTTTGCATTGACATTAGATTTTTATACCCGTATCAGCACCCGCCCATCATGGCGCAGTCTGACTGTTATACTCGTCCTTTGGCTACTTTTTTTCCCAAATGCGCCTTATATCGTAACCGATTTACTTCATTTACAATATCGTCAAGGTGTACCGCATTGGTACGATGTGATGATGTTCATCTCGTTTGCATGGACGGGTTTACTATTGGGCTATTCCTCGCTTTTTGAAGTCCAGCGCTTTTTGGAAAGCCGTTTCAAAGCATGGGTGACATGGTCGGTCATGGTCGGTGCGATTTGGCTCGGGGGGTTCGGTGTTTTCATGGGGCGTTTTCAGAGATGGAACTCTTGGGACATCGTAACGCATCCCTTTAGGCTTATTCGCCAACAAGTACACGTCTTACTTAATCCCTTCGATTATCTTAATACCCTGGGCGTTGCTGTGGTTTTATCTGGTTTTATGCTTATTGGTTACCTGACACTCAATGCGTTGCGTGCAACTCCTTGAATTTGGATATTCGGTATTCGGATATTCGGTATTCGGATATTCGGTATTCGGATATTCGGTATTCAGATACTTGGATATTCGGATATTCGGTAGCCCGGTAATGAATTTGTATATTTGCGGATTAATTGTGGTTCTAAAGAGTATCCGAGTATCCGAGTATCCGAGTATCCGAGTATCCGAGTATCCGAGTATCCGAATTAACGAATAAAAAAAATGAACGAATTACGCATCACAACAGT
>JANMJN010000244.1:0-22659 GCA_031371355.1 Saprospiraceae bacterium | reverse complement strand
TGAAAAAGGTCTTTTTTTGTGAAAAAAGAAGGCTTTGTGTTGGTTTCTAATGTAATAATTGCCTCCAATTGCTGCGCTATACTGAGGGGGTTATAAACAATGCCAAATGGATTTTGTAAAAAAGGCAACTGCCTTTCATTGAGCATCGCCCCTATGTTTTCAATAAAACAAGAGCCGATGCCCAATGTAAAACATTGATAATCAATATCAAAAGAAGCCTGTTGCGGTTTTAGCTCTGTCCTAAAAGTCTGCATTTTGCTTTATTTTTCAACACGCTCAATTAACCTTGCGGAAATACGCAAAAAATCCATTTCGGTGATAATACCCACCAACTCATAGGCATCATTCACGACAGGTAAACAGCCGATGCGATTGTCCCGCATCATTTTAAGGGCATCAGCGAGCTTTACTGTTGGTTTGACCGTTATTGGATTTGCTATCATTATGTCACTGACAGTCGTGTGATTTTCCTCTGACAGTTCCTTGTTTTGTGTAAACTCACGTAACAAAAGCCGTGAAGTTATCAAGCCAACCAACTTACCTTTTGCATCTTCGACGGGCATATATCTAATTTTCCGCCAATCCATCAATTGAGCGACAAATTCAATAATGTCTTCTTTTTGGGTCGTAAAGAGGTCAGTTTGCATAAATTCTTCAACTTTAAGGGCAGATGGTTGATAATTCTCAAGCGCATTCTGTTCTGGCAATTGCCAAGTATGAACGGGCTTCTCAGCCCATTGGTTTTTAGCAATCGCTGCTGTGATAGTTGTCAAGGCTTCATCGGGCGTCACATCTTTGGTGAGTTTTGTATAAGCCCGAAGCAGCCACCGCGCACCTGTCATTTGGGCTTTAGCACGTTCTTCGATAATGTCCATATAGCGCGAAATATCCTTTGGGTCGATGCCTTTTGATGCCAAACCTTCACGAGCAATAGGCAATAATTCATTGATAATCAGATCTTTAAGGCTTACTTTGGCATCATCGAACCACGTAAATTTTGTATCAAATCCAAATTTGGCAGCTTTATAAAAGTTGTCGCTTACATCTTCAAAACTGATATGCTTCGTCACATCATCGTATTTATTGGCATAGCCAACCATCAAACCCAACCAAAAAGCAGCATTTGCCGTCGAATCCACAACTGAAGGTCCAGCAGGTAAAACGCGACATTCAATACGCAGATGTGGTTTTCCATTTGGCGAAATACCATAACACGGGCGATTCCAACGATAGACTGTTGAGTTAAAAATCTGTAAAGCCCGCAATTTAGGTGTTTTCCCTGCGGCAACCATTTCTAAAGAATCCTCTTCAATCTCATCACCCAACAAGACGCGGAAACGCGCAATGTCTTCTTTATGTATTTCAAGTACGCTCTCATGCAACCAGTCGCTACCAAAATTGACTCGTGGGCGGCGCACCCGCATGTGTTCATTTGAATTACGTGTATCAAGGGCTTGTTGGAAAAGCGCAATACGTGTCTCATGCCACAACCGCCGCCCAAAAACAAGCGGCGAATTTGCCGAAATCGAAACAATCGGTGCCAACAACATCTGAGCGATATTGTACATTTTGACATATTCTTTCGGCGCCACTTGCAAATGCACTTGGAAACTGGTGTTACAAGCCTCTAAAAGCGGTGAGTCGTGCCGAATATGCAACTCGTCAATGCCGTCCAACCACAGCTCAAAATGCTCATCGCCCCGCAACGAGTGTTCTTTTATGCTTTCCATCAAAGCAAGATAGCGTGGTTTCGGTGTCAAATTCGACATATCGAGGTCGGGTTTGCGCAATGTGGGCAGGATCCCCGTTAACACAATTTCGGCACCGAATTCACTGGCAACTTTACGGATTCTTTGCAACCCCTCAGTATTTTCTCGCTCCATTTCACTCAAACAGTTGCCTGTAAATTCAAGCGGTGTAAGATTGGTTTCGAGGTTAAATTGCGCCAATTCGGTTGTTACCCCCTCCCAATCCTGCATTTTTTCTAAGACCGCCATATTGATACAAGCCGGTTTGAATGTATCTTTGTCCACAAGGCACATCTCCTGTTCTGCCCCGATGTGCGTGATGTCCGATTCGAACCAATCATTTTTAAGCATATAATCAAATGCTTCTACATCACGTAGCAAATGCCGTACAAAACTTTGCATTTGTTTTTCATCCCTGACCACTTTTACTTTTGCTTCTCCCATAATTACTTGATTTTATTCGCTGTTTAGTTCTTAAAATGAGTTGTTTTTATATCTAAAATCACGACTGTATAGCAATGATTTTTCACGAGGACTAAATTTTCATAGAAAATTTGACTTATTTACAAAAAATGGATAAAAAGTTTAAAAAAAAAGCTGCTCGACGTTTTTCGAGCAGCTTTTTGGGATTCCCAAATCCAAAATTTTAATCCGTTAATTTGACTTCTGATACTTGCAATACATCTTTAATATCGCCGCCGCGATGTGCGACCACAACAAGTTGACATTTTTCAGCCACCCAAGTAGTTGGCACTTTAAAGTTGCCCGTCCAAGACAAAGCACCATTGAGTACAACACCTTTTGCATCGCCTGAAATAATACGACGTAAAACGTGTTTGTGATTATAATCCGATTTTTTCCCTTGTGGTGTTTCTTGCTGGTCAACAACGTCATTTTCGGTCAATAAAACGCTTAAACGTAAGTCATCTGGCAGTTTTTCCGTAGGAATAAGCGTTACCGTCATGGTCAAATCACGCGAATCTTTTATATATTTTTTGTTAATTACCAAATTTAATAAAGAAACTGTCTTGGATTCATCAGCAATTAGCCCTGCCCAATTGGCTTTTGTTACTTGCACAGAGCGTTGACCATCAAACTTTTTGCGATTCACCACCGCTGTTGGATAGCCCAATGGTACACCCAACCAGGCTTCCAAAGCCGTACCTTCTGTCGTTCTGAAATCGTATTTTGAATCTGAATATGGCGGTGCAAAGTCACCTGCATGGATGCTCACGACGACTAAACGGTCGCCATAAATACTTTTCAAATTTTCCAATTCTGCTGCACCTGCTGGGCAATTGACGCACCGAACGCCTGTAAATTCCTCAACTAATACCTTCTTGTCGCCTAATGAGGGGACGATAGGTGAAATTTCAGAGCAGGCTGCCCATATGATAAGGCTTAAAAAAAATATTATTTGCTTCATATTATTTCTTATTAATCATCTAATAATTCATTTTTCTCAATCCTAAATGAATTCAAAGGTTTATTATTTTTAATAAAATTACACCACGCACACGTCTTTTTACCACAACCTTTGAAATCCTGTGCTTGAATCCGTTGCCATGATTCCAAAATAAGACCCCTCAGTATTTGACTGTCTTTTGGCTCAAAATCAAATGTTTTTGTTTTAAAATGACCGCGCACATCGACTTCCACGTAACTAATTTCGCCTGAAGTCACACGTATCAAATTGGCTCTAAAATTTTCATATAGCAATTTATAAAAAACCAATTGTCGCCAATAATCTCCACCCAAAGGGTTTCGAATTGAAGGACGACGCAGCTTTTCATCAGCTTGTTTGCCTGTTTTATAATCGACAATATGCACCGAACCGTCTGCTCTATATTCGATTTTATCCAAAACACCCCGTACAGGCACGCCTTCGATTTCAGCAACAATTGTTTTTTCAACAACCACCGTTTTGGGAAATTTATGCACAAATTGGTTATAGTATGATCTCAAATTGGTTATACCATTTTCTAAACGTCTGTCAAAATCTATATTGTCAAAAAACGGGCGGCGACGCTGCAAATCTGTCTCAAAAAAGTTCACAAATTCATCACCGCTTGGAAATTGTTTTTCTTTTGACCGCAACATCTCACCAAACAGTTTGCGCAAAGCAAAGTGCACCGCTTCGCCGTATTGAAAATACTCACTCGGTTGAGAAGGTACTTTTAAGATATAAGAAAAATAAAAACTCAACGGGCAATCCAAGTAGGCATTGAGGGCAGAAATTGAAAGTTGAAAATTCTTTAAAACGTCTTTAATGAACGCTTTTTCAAGCAAATTCGCTTCAATTTCTACCCCCTCAGTAAGTAATGCTATTTGACTTTCTAAAACAGAATCATCTTCTAATTGTCTTTTTTCAAAGGCATTGACCTTCATTTCATTTAAAAATTGAGTTTGCATCAAGCCCTTTCCACGTCCATCCGTTCGGGCATAACTGACAATCAAATGCTCTTTTGCCCTTGATGCTGCCACATAAAACAGCCTACGCCTTGCTTCTGTGGCATCGGCTTCTGCTGTAAAAGTAAGCGATTCAGGCAGTTTGAAGCGATAAACGCTGCCACTTCGCGCTCCTTCCCATTCTGTTTCAACTGCGTCAACAATAAAAACACGGTCAAATTCCAATCCTTTTGCGGAATGTGCGGTTGTCAAAACGACAGGATTACTACCGTCTTTGGCAACTGTGTTTTTAATAAATTCCAAGCGGATGTTGTTCGCATCCATCAAGTCCAGCGTTTTCAAAAAATCACTTAGGGTCAAACGAGGTCTTTTTGCCGTTTCATTTTTAACAAAATCAAAAAAAGTGTAAACAATTTGCGTGTATTCTGTTTTGTTTTCTTCTTTCAAAATCCACGACAATAAGCCGCTTTGATTCAATATATGTTCAATCAAAACAGCCAAAGGGTCATTACCCACAGCTGCAATCCACGATTCGAGATGCGTTGAAAAAGTCGTTATTTTATTTTTATCCAAAAATTTAATTTTTGGCAATTGACTTATGGTTTCACGCCATATTAACGTCGGGAAAGTTTCGAACCTCCCCGACGTTGAGGCATTCTCAACTCCATCCCCCTCAGTATTTTGCGGATTTTTCTTTGCTAAATAGGTCGCCAGTTTCAAAACATCGTGTTGCAAAATTTCTAAAAATCGCATATTTAGAATTTTGAACAACAAATGCTCGCCACTAAACGGTTGACGATTTTCCAAAGCGATGTATGTGAGCAAAAGCCTTAAATTTTGAATCAATGACTCATCCAAAACATTGAGCGCTCGACGAACTGTGTAAGGCACACCGCGTTTATCAAAAAGTGCAATAAATGGCTCGATTTGGCGATGCCGCGCATAAATTATTGCCGTTGTACTGAGGGGGGTACTAGGATTATTTAAGGCTCCGATTTGCTGAACAATGTCGGTAACTTCGTGTGTACGATTTGGATATTCAATGATTTGAGGTTGTATTTTTGATTCCGCAACACTGCCTTTTGCAATGAGTTTTTTTTCTAAATTTAAACCTTGAATATTATTTAAAATGCGTAATTCATTATTTTCAATAATATTACGTGCTGCATTGAGAATGTTTTGAGATGAACGATAATTGTCTTTTAAGACGACAACCGCTACATCTTTTTTGTACGTTTCATAAAAATCAACCAAACTTTTAAGCCTTGCGCCTTGAAATTCATAAATCGCTTGGTCGTCGTCCCCGACAATAAAAATATTGGGTTGCTCCCAAAAACCGATGAGTTGGCTCAAAATGCGGTTTTGCGAGCCGTTTGTGTCTTGAAATTCATCTACCAAAAAGTATAAAAATTGCTCTTGATACCCCCTCAGTAAAAAAGGAAACCGATCGAACGCATCAATGACCCACAGCACCATATCGTCAAAATCGTAGCGATTTGCAGCGGCTTTGAGGGCTTCAAAACGGTAGTAGAGTTGTGCCGCCGCTTTGAGTTTTTCCATCTTTTCGACTTCATCGGCAATGGTTTCTGTTTTTAAATCGCCTTTTGAAAACAGTCCTTTTTTATTGACTTTATATTGAAAATCAGGATTTTGTGGTAAAAATGCTAACCAATCATCTATTTTTCGGCTGATATACTGAGGGGTCCATGCTTCGGTTTTCATCAATTTGAAAAGGTCGGCAAGGTGTTTTTCATAGAAATAAACGTCCGATCCTCGCCCCCGTTTGAGGGCATGTTCATGCGGCAATTCGTCGAGCAGCTGACGGATAATTTGTCGGCGTTCCAATTCGTCGAGTTGCGTCAGGTCTTGTCGCCCAAACAAATCGAGGTTGTCTTGAATAACACGATTGCAAAACGAGTGGAAAGTGCTGATATGCACCTTGTGTGCCGCGGGTCCAATCAGCGATATTAGGCGTTCACGCATCGCTTGCACGCCCGCATCGGTGAATGTCAGACACAATATATTATAAGGTTGCGTATCTGTAACGGTCAATATCTGCCCGATACGTGCCGCAAGGATATGCGTTTTGCCCGTTCCCGGACCAGCGATAACGAGGGTCGGTCCGTCAATGTGTTCAACCGCCGCACGTTGTTGGGCATTGAGGGAAGCGAGGGTTTGGATGAAGTTTTTATTGAAATCGGGCATTATGCTGTTTGACGTATTTGGAAAGTCAAATTTAGGTTGTAGAAGGGAATAATTATTGAGAAATTCGGGCAAATAAAATCATACCTCCGAATCATGCTTGTATTGCTTATTGATGCCTTTTTCTTTGAGTGATTGATTGAGTTCATCTAAAGAAATCTCATCGTTCCAGAATTGTTGTCTCAACTGCTTATGCTCAAGAATCTTTTTCAAACCTGCGCCTAATGACGAACTTGATTCCAAATGGATAACAGCGATTTCTTCTGTTTTGTATGATTCGAATTCTTTTTCCCATTGCTCACGCTCAGGAGTTCCTCGCTCACAATATTTATTGTCAAGAATTTCTTCAAATGTCGTGATATGTGATGTCTTTTCCATTGATACAAAGTTATCTAATGAGACAGGTTTTCTCTTATTTTTATCCAGAAAATCTTACATCAAGTGCCTTTTTTTAGAAACTCTCGACGAAACCTCAAAAAAAATCTACCAAAGCACAGTACCATGTGTTGCATAATACCTTACAATAACCATATCTTTGCATCATGAATACAGAAAATGCAAAACAGCAAATGCGAAAAGGAGTTCTGGAGCTATGCGTCCTCTCCATTATCGCCGCGCACGACGAGATATATCCCGCTACCATTAGAGAGCAACTCAATGACGTGGGTATCGAAGTCGTCGAAGGAACATTGTACCCGATGTTGACAAGGCTCAAAAATTCGGGTCATTTAGGCTACTCATGGCAGGAGTCTGACGCGGGACCACCGCGCAAATATTACAAAATTACAGATGCTGGACGCAGCTTCCGGGCTGAATTACTGGAAGCATGGCGCGAGTTTGTCGGCTCTGTTGATAAATTGTTTTTAGATGACTGACCCCCCCCTCAGTATGTCAAAGAAAAAGCTTTAAAATCAATACTTTTGCAAGTAAAAACGGATTTAAGATTAAATAATCTATCCATCTATAATTAAACAAAGAAAATGAATAAGGTACTTAATATTAACCTCGGTGGTTTGCCGTTCACGATTGACGATGAAGCCTACCGAATGTTAGAAAACTATTTACAATCGCTTCACAACCACTTTCGCGCATCGGAGGGGTATGAAGAAATCATGAACGATATTGAAGCGCGTTTGGCTGAACTCATAAAAGAGGGCATGGGCAAACGGGGCATCGTGACGCATCAAGACGTCAAAAATGCTGTCAGCGTCATGGGCAAACCCGAAGACTTCGGTGCAGAATCTGTTGACGAAACCCAAAGCACGTCGTCAGAAGGCGCACATACTGAGGGGTCTAAAAAATCAAGTTCAACGACAAGCGGTACGCCGTTCCAAACAGGTAAACGCCTTTTCCGCGATGATGCGCATAAGATGGTCGGTGGTGTATGTTCGGGTCTGGCAGCGTATTTTGGTATTGAAGTCGTTTGGTTACGCATCGTTTGGGCGATGTTGTTCTTCTTTGGTGGCACTGGGCTTATTCTTTACGTCATTTTATGGGCGGTATTGCCTTCTGCAAAGACGACTGCCGACCGTTTGGCTATGCGTGGAGAGCCTATTGATGTCAATAACATTGCTAAAACCGTTGGGACGAGCTTCGAGAAGTTCTCTGAAAAGGTCAATGAGTTTGGCAAACCAGAGAATCAAGAGCGATTCCAACAGCAGGTGCAGCAAATAGTGACGAATGTAGGCAATGTATTGAAAGCCATAATCTCTGGTTTGGGGGGCATGGGTCGCGTCTTCGGTATCATCATTGCTGTTGCGTTAGTCATTTTTATGCTGATATCGTGGTTTGGCTTAACGATAGCTGCCAGTGTAGGATCTCCGATATTGGGTTATATCACTGATGAAGGGTGGAAAACCAGTTGGGCTGGCTTCAATGCCTTTGCGATAATGGCTTCTATTTCTGCCCTACTGATTTTGGCGATTCGTCGTCTTGTCTATAAGCGGGAAGCGGGCTACGGCATTGTCGGTGGTTTATGGACGTTTTTAGCTATCAACTTCTTCGCCCTTATTTCTATTGGTGGCTCGGTGGCTAAAAATTTTACGTATCATTATGACAACACTCAGGAATTAAATATTGCTAATATTGACACACTCAATATTTCCGTAGCATTGAACAAAATGAATGGTGGCGTCAACTTCGGTGACCTCTATGTGTCCGACGAATTTCTTATCAATTTCGATGTCGGTATGCGTGTTGAACGCAGTGACAACGGCAAGTTTGAACTAATCAGCAATTTAAGGTCTAATGGTCGGTCATCAGATGAAGCGCAACAGCTCGCTAAAAGCATCGGATACACCCCATCCCTATCAGGCAATGTTTTGACGGTTCCCGAGTCATTTCGGATACCAAAAGGTACTAAATGGCGGGGGCAAAATGTGCATTTGACATTGAAAGTACCTGATGGTAAAGTGATTAGATATAATAGAGATGCCACAGGTATCATAAACTCAATAGAAAAAGATGACGATGATGATAACGATGACAATTGTTATGAAAGCGGTACACGTTCTTGGAAAATGACACCTACTGGCTTTATCTGTACCCTAACAGAATCGGATGGTGATACTCGGAAGAATAAAAAAAGAAAACGGTAAACACGTTTGTATAATAGGATAAGACAACAAGGGTTATAAGCGACGGACTTATGACCCTTGTTGTTTTATTATTAGATGAATACGCAAAGGCAGTTGCCCTCAATTGTAAAACTTTTGTAACCGCTGTCACCTTTGACAATGTTCAGCGTCTTTTGACTGTATACTGAGGGGGTCATGCTTTTTGTTAATGGTTCAAAATCCTTAAATTAACACGACCAATTATCAAATAAAACGCTACTTTCGCCCCGTTTTACGTCTATATTATGTAATGAATTAGCAAATATTTAAATCTTGACAATGAAAATAAGTAAAATCGTACTCGCATTATCGGTATTAATGATGGCAGCACAAGCCGTTTCTGCTCAAAAGATTGGGCATTTAAATTCTGGAAACATCTTGGCTTTGATGCCCGATGCAGCTAAAGCCGACAGTGGTTTGGTCATTTATCGCAGTGAGTTAGTGGCTAAAGGTGATTCGGCAGGTAAGGCTTTTGAAACAGAATACAAGGCTTTCGTTGAAGCATACAATGCTGGTACCCTCTCTCAAATCCAAATTCAAAAACGGCAAGAGGACTTGAAGAAGAAGCAGGAAATGCTTCAAAACTATGCCCAAGAAATTGACCAACGCATTGCAAACTTGCGTCGTCAATTGCTCCAACCCATTCTCGCAAAACTCGACGAGGCGTTGGCAGCAATTGGTAAAGAGGGTGGTTATCAAGCCATTTTTGACAGCAGTACAGGTAGTACGCTATTCGCATCAGAAAGCGATGATGTCAGTGAGTTGGTAAAAAAGAAGTTGGGATTGAAGTAAATCTTACTTTAAAAATGACCTTTTGAATGAGCGTTGAACCGTCGTATGGTTCAACGCTCATTTTTTTGTATGGCATACAATGCTTATTTCCAACTAAATTGTAGAACTTACGCCTTGTATTTCACTTATTTCAACTATCACACAATGAAAACGGTTTATCTAAGTTTTTGGCTCTCTATGGCTTTGTCCTCATCCCTTTTAGGTCAAACAACGCCCCCCTCAGTACCTTACTCAAAAGCGATTGAAGCGAATGGATTCCTCTTCATCTCTGGTCATTTAGGTACAAAGGATGGTAAACTCATGGACGAGACATTTGAGACAGAGGCGCATCAGTCTATGCAAAACATTAAAGACGTATTGGCAGAAAAGGGCTTGACATTCGATGATGTCGTCAGCGTCATTATTTATCTTACAGACATGAATAATTATGACCGTTTGAATGCCGTCTATCGCACCTATTTCACTTCGCGATTTCCTACCCGCACCTGTGTACAAGTTGCGGCGTTGCCCCGTAATGGACATGTTGAAATAGCGGCAACGGCGGTTATCCCTAAAAAGAAGAAAGGAAAGAAGCAAAAGCCTTAAACTATCGTTTTGCAAAACGTAATAAAAGTTTCGTATTGATACAAAACACGAGTCGGATACTTTAGAAGTATCCGACCCGTATCAGCGATATTTACAAATGATTATTATGACTTGGCTTTCTCAGGTATCCGTACCAACGTTTCCAATAAAAAGCCCCAAAATTTCTGTACAGAACTGATTTGCACCCGTTCATCGGGTGAATGCGCCCCGTGTATATTGGGTCCAAACGAAATCATTTGCATATCTGGATAATGTGTACCCAAAATACCACATTCTAAACCCGCATGACAAGCACTCACCAACGGCTTGTCGTTGTAACGTTCCACGTACAAATCGCTCATCAGTTTGACAATAGGCGACGAAGGCTTGGGCGCCCAACCTGGGTAAGCACCGCCATAAGTCACCTCTGCACCCAATAGGTTGAAAGCCGATGTGATAGCCATTTGTAAATCGGTCTTTTCAGAATCCACCGAACTGCGGGTCAAGCAAAGGATGGCATAAGCGCCGTCTTTGACCACAACTCGAGCGACATTGTTAGAGGTTTGTACCAAACCAGCAATGTCTGGACTCATGCGGTAAATACCGTTTGGACATGCATAAATAGCCCTCAAGAGTTTGTACGTGAAATCAGCAGACAAGACATGTGTCGGTGTGTCAATCGTTTCGATAGAAATATTGATATTGGGGTCAGTTGTGGCGTATTCTGCTTGTAAAATGCTTTGATATTGCTCAATCGCTTGTTTTACTTGGGCAATTTGGTTGTCAGAAACCACAATATCCGCTACCGATTCGCGGGGAATGGCATTGCGTAAACTGCCGCCTTCAATAGCAGCGACCTCTACGCCGGCATCTTGAACGAGGGTGAATAAGCAGCGATTCATCAATTTATTGGCATTGCTCCGTCCTTTGTGGATGTCCATACCCGAATGACCGCCTGTTAATCCCTTGATTTTGAGGCGAAAAGCGGCTGTTTTCGTCGTTTTTAGGGGAGAGTATGTTCCTGTTGCCGTCACGTCAATACCACCTGCACAACCGATGGTGAGTTCATTGTCTTCTTCGGTATCTAAATTGAGCATGATATGCCCATCGAGCAAACCACCTTCAAATGCTAATGCACCCGTCATGCCCGTTTCTTCATCTATAGTGAACAAAGCCTCTAATGCAGGGTGTGGAATATCTGTTGAAGCCAACAAAGACATAATCGTTGCTACGCCAATGCCGTTGTCCGCGCCAAGCGTTGTGCCTTTGGCTTTTACCCAATCGCCATCCACGTACATGTCTATGCCTTGTGTTTCAAAATCAAAAGTTGTATCCGCATTCTTTTGATGCACCATATCGAGATGGCTTTGTAACACAACCGTTTCTTTTGATTCCATACCCTTTGTTGCAGGCTTTTTGATAATCACATTGCCAATCGCATCAACAGTAGTCGGCAGTTTTAAGGCTTCGCCAAATGATTTGATGAATTGAATCACCCACCCTTCTTTTTTGGATGGTCGTGGTACGGCGTTTAAATCCGCAAAATGATGCCATAAAGCGGTGGGTTCAAGTTGTCTGATGGCTTCGTTCATATCTTATATTTTGATTAATGGTTAGGTGAAATACTGAGGGGGGGCAAAGATAGGAAAAAGGTCGTAGGACTACGCTTACTGAGGGGGTACTAAATCCATTAACCTTTCCTTCCGAGCACTTTCCGGAACGGCTCAACGATTTGCCCCACAAAACCTCTCGGAAAGGCGGCATCTGTTTCAGGTAAACCAACGGGTAAATCTTTATCATCGTGAGGCCAGTAATTGGTGCGGAAAAGGAAATCCCAAATACTCAATGTGATGCCATAGTTATAGCCATAAGGATGTGATGCAGGATAGGTTTTGGCATGATGCCAGAGGTGCATTTGAGGACCATTGAGTAGGTATTTGAATTTTCCCAAAGGTAAATACAGGTTAGAATGACCCAATTGACCTACTACCAAAGTGAAAATGTGGACTATAAAAAAATCGGAAATGCCAAAACCCATCATCGCCAAGGGTATGTATTCGAGGGTGCGATAAATAATGTTTTCCATAAAATGATAGCGCATCAACGCCGCAAAGCCCATTTCCTCAACGCTGTGATGCACTTTATGGAATTCCCACATCCACGGCACCCGATGCAAAAGGCGGTGAATGTTCCATTGCATAAAATCACGCAGAACGAATATGATGACTAATTGCAACCATCCTGGCAGTGTTTCGACATGAATCGCGACAATATTTACGATGCCAAATATGCCTAAGAAGTCATTGAATAACTGCACAAAAACGGACGACAGCGCATTGTACAACACCAACGAGAATAGAAAATAATTCCAAAGCAGATAAAACGCATCAATCCAGAAGTCTTGACGAATTTTAGGTTGGTCTTTGCGCCACGGGAACAGTATTTCGAGTGCCCATATCACGACAGATGCGCCAAACAACCAATAAAAATGATTGTGCCAACTCGGATGCAGAATTGCGTAGATGAGGTAATCGAAATAACCTGTATAGGCGTGCTGAATGATGTCTGTGTATTTATCCATTGATTGGTGAATTGATTTTTGTACCCCCTCAGTATATGGGGCTCAAATGTAAGGAAAACAGTGATAGAATAGGCAATTTAATCACTAATACCCCATTTATCCATTATCGCACACGCCTTTGTCCATCATTTTGGACAAAAAAAAGAGTGCATGAGACGACAGATTGCTCCTCTCACACACCCGCTTTCAAATGTCAAAACCGCATCAACTTGTTTCCTTCTTTGCCGCGATGATTTTCTCCGCTTCGCTCAATAGGGCATTGTTTTTCTTAGTGTCTTTTGATGTTTCAGCACGGTCGGTATAATATTGATGAAAGTCGTCATAATCTGCCTTGTATTTTGGCAAATCTTTTTTAGGTTTCATCGCATCTTGAACATGGTGCGCTTTGTTCATCATGGCACGTCCATGCAACCCTTCGATAAGATTTTTTTGATCATCAATGGTCTTTCTTTTCGTATCCTTTTTGACAGAAAATGCGCGCATTGCCATCACCCATAGATAACCCGGTGGATATATCTTGGGGAGTTGTGCCTTCCAACATGATTTTGTGGCAAGCATCCATTTCAGTTAATGCGGCGATGTAACGTAATTCAAACTCTGTGGTTGGAATAAAAGAAAAGTATGGTTTCATGGTTCGAAGTGATTAAAATATAAACAAAAGAGGTTTAATAAATGGGTGTGTCGTTATTCCTTTGGTTGTATGTTCAAATATTTTACAAATATAAATTACTTAAATAGAAAGATGCAACAATAGCCATTGAACTTATATGTTAACTATATGTTAACGCCATTGTTAATCTTTTAATTTTAAGAATTGATCCGTGCAATCGTTGTGATTCACTTAAGTTATGTCATGACACACTTTATAAAATATTAATCAAAAATTGATTTTAGGATAGGGGAAAAATGATATAAAGTCTTTACTTTCGCTGTCCCCCTCTCTAAAGGAGTCCTTTAGGACAGTATTATTAGCTCATTTAAAAATATTTTATGACCGTCAATATCATCAATCGCTCTAAAAACGCCTTACCCACTTACGAAACTGAAGGCTCGGCAGGCATGGACTTACGCGCCAACATAGACGCACCAATAACCCTTGGTTCTCTTGAACGCAGCTTGATTCCAACAGGCATATTTATGGCATTACCTCAAGGTTTTGAAGCACAAATACGCCCCCGCAGTGGTTTAGCTGCCAAACGAGGCTTGACTTGCCTCAACAGTCCTGGCACCATTGATGCCGATTATCGAGGCGAAATCAAGGTCATTTTGGTTAATTTGTCCAACGAAACGCAAACAATTGAGCCGTCTGAACGTATAGCACAAATGGTCATTGCCAAACACGAGCGCGTCACGTGGGAAGAGGTGAGCATCTTAAACGATACACTACGTGGTGCAGGCGGTTTTGGTAGTACCGGCATAAAATAGATAACAGTAAACACAGCCCAATTTAAAACTTATATTTTCAATAAAAAGCGACGAAAACTCAATACACAATTATGAAAATTATCATCCCAATGGCAGGCAGAGGGTCACGCTTGCGCCCCCATACATTAACTGTTCCTAAGCCTCTTATTGCTGTGGCAGGCAAACCAATTGTACAACGATTAGTAGAAGACTTAGCCCAATCATTCAACGGAGCCATTGAAGAGGTTGCTTTCATCACAGGCGAATTTGGCGAAGACGTTGAACGTCAACTCATCGCTGTTGCCAATTCTATCGGCGCAAAAGGAATAATTTACAAGCAGGATATGCCTTTGGGCATTGCCCATGCAATTGGTTGTGCAGGACCCAGTTTGGCTGGAAATATCATTGTTGCATTTGCAGATACCTTGTTTCGTGCTAATTTTCATTTCAATCCAAAAGAAGATGGTATCGTTTGGACACAAAAGGTAGAAGACCCGTCGGCTTTTGGTGTCGTGAAATTGGATCAAAACAACCACATCACAGACTTCGTCGAAAAACCGCAAAACTTTGTTTCCAACCTCGCTATTGTTGGCATTTACTACTTCAACAGTGGTGAAAAACTGCGTGAAGAGATTGAATATCTCATCAAAAACGACATCAAACTGAGGGGTGAATATCAGTTGACAAGCGTTTTAGAGAATATGAAAAACAACAATACCAAGTTCCGTACAGCCTCCATAGACGAATGGATAGACTGCGGCAACAAGGAAGCCGTTGTTCACGCCAACAAACGCATGCTCGAAATTAAGAAAGCCGAGTCTATGGTAGCGGCTTCTGCCAAAACGCGGAACTCGGTCATCATTCAACCTTGTTTTATTGCTGATGGTGTCAATATCAAAGATTCAGTCGTTGGTCCTTATGTTTCGATAGGTCGCAACACGTCTATTGAAGGCAGTGTAGTCGAAAATTCGGTTATTGGAGAAGAAACAACGATTATTGACTCTATTCTTAGCAACAGTATGGTAGGCAATTACGTTGAGTATATCGGGCGTAAATCAGAATTAAGCATCAGCGATTATTCGAAGTTTGCATCTTAAAATTTGGTGAATATTTAATGGTAAATGGTGAATATTGGTGAATAATCACCATTTACCACCCACCATTCACCATTAAATAATTTGTCATTTTAAGAAAATACGAACATGAATCTTTACGTCAACCATATCCAAGGACAAACACTTTGCAGGTGTACACGAGGCTTACAAATTGTTTTGTTTTGTGCTTTATCTATCTTCTTTCCTTTGAGCAGTCTATCGGCTCAAATCACCAACCAAGCACAGGCTATCCGTATTTCTGAAGAAGAGGTGCAGTTGCAAGACAAATACATGGCTGCTGTTGTGCAACAACAAATTGGCAAATTAGAAGGTGCTGCTAAGCTTTATACTGAGGTTTTAGATAAAAACCCCAAATGCGACGGCTGTGCATTCCAATTGAGTCGTTTATATGACAAAATGGGTGATAATCAGAAAGCCATAGACTATGCCAAAAAAGCCGCTACATTAGACGCTAAAAACAAATGGTATCAGATACAGTTGGCTGAAACCCTTGAAAAAGTAGGCAGAGACAAGGACGCTGTTGATGTCTATCGTGGCTTGATCGAAAAGAATGGTTTTGAAACAGGCTTGTCAGAAGAGATGTATTTTCGCTTAGCCCATGCATATATCCGCATCAGCGAACCCGTCAAAGCGATAAAGGTTTTAGAGGAATTGGAGAAAAAAACAGGCATAGATGAAGACATTACCGATAAAAAACGCTTGACCTACGAAGCGATGAACGACCCTAAAAAAGCCGCTTTAGAGTTGAAAAAACTGGCAGATGCTTACCCACAAGTCATTGGTTATCAACACCAAGCCGCCGAGTACTACCTTAAAGTGGGCGATAAAGCAACTGCCAATGACTTTTATAAAAGAATATTGAAAAATGACCCCAATGACTCGAAGGCTCGTATGGCATTGGCGACAAAACAAGCCCCCTCTCCAAAAGAGTCCTCTGGGACAGTATCCAACGCCTCTAGCAATGCAGAAGTCAACTATTTGAACTCTTTGAAAGATATATTTCAGAAACCCGCTATCAATATTGATGAAAAAATAAAAACCATTATGCCTTATGTCCAAAAGATAGCAGAAGGTAAGGACAAAGCATTGGCAGCAGCAGGATTGCAATTAGCTGAAATATTAGAAACAGCACATCCCACAGAAGCGAAATCTTATGCCCTTTTAGGCGATATGTTGTACCACAATGGACGACCCAATGAGGCATTAGCAAAGTATAAAAAATGCTTAGATCTCAATAAATCCATCTATGCCGTTTGGGAGCAAAAGATGTACACAGAGGAAGAGTTGGGTCTATACGACGACCTATTGAAAACCAGCGAAACTGCATCAGATTTATTCCCCAATCAAGCCATGGCATTTTATTTCAACGGCGTGGCAAATGAACGGAAAGCGCAATATGATGCCGCCGTTTCATCGCTCGAACAAGCGATATTGATGTCAGCAAAAAAACCGCCCTTGAAGTTAGACGCCCTTGTTTTATTAGGCGTAACTTATGCTAAATCAAAGCGTTATGAACAATCCGATAAAATTTTTGAAGAAGCATTAAAACTCAATAGCCAATCACCTATCACTATGATACGTTATGCCAATGCTCTTGTCGGGCGTGAAGGTTTAGGCGACAAAGCTAAGCAGTTGGCAGACACCGCGCTGAAAAACACACAAGAGTCAGACCCCTCAGTATTAGAAGGTTACGGCGATTATTTGTACAAGTCAGGCGATAAAACAAAAGCCTTAACGTATTGGCAAAAAGCCAAAGAACGCGGAGCAAAGTCATCCGTTTTAGAAAAAAAAATAGTAGAAAAAGCGTTTATTGAATTGCCATAAAGGCTACTTCAGGTCGCTGATTAACAATGTTTTACAATTTTACAATTCATAATGAAGTATATACATCTCCTTTTCGTTGCTTTAACCTTAACGTTGTTTGCTTGCAAAACGTCAAAAAAAACGTCCATTAAGGCGATAACAACAATACCGAACGCTGCCAATACCCCCCTCAGTATATCAACGGTTTTATTAAAAATGCAAGGTAATAACCTTGATTTTGAACGCATGAACGGTGATGCAGGTGTGGATTATAGAGGGCAACCGATGAATATTGCTGTTTCTTCAACGGTAAGATGGCGACGTGATTCTGTGATTTGGATGAATGTCAGAAAGCTTGGATTCACCGTGGCACGGATACAGGTGACTCGCGATTCTGTATTTGTTGTCAACTATTTGCAAAGCAATTATATTGCAAAAAACCTATCATATATAGAAAAGACATTTGGTGTGCCCCTTGATTATTCTATTTTACAAGACATTCTGCTTGGGAATCCAGTATTTTTAACAGAAAAAGACAAATTAACCCTTGAAAAATCCATTGATGGCGATGTGATACTGAGGGGTAAGGATACTCGATGGAAAGCGACTTATAAACTTGATGCGACCAATTTCACAGTCAAAGAAATGCTGTTTGAAGAACCCGGAACCAACCGATTGTTGAAAATATGTTATAAAAACTATGGTAATGTGCGTGTTCCCAATGGCGTACAACAGAATTTCTCTTACCTTCGCACCATAGATGTAGAGAGTCCTCAAACTGGTAAAGTATCTGTTGTACTCGAAGTAGATGCCGAAAGTCTTGAAATCAATGTGCCAAAAAATATCAAATTTGAGATACCAAACCACTATGAACGGGTGGATTAATATAGGTTTAGGACACGTTAGTCGTTCCATAAGCCTTTTTGTTCTGTTGCTATTAGCACTGCCGTTTTGCCCCATACAACGGCTGAATGCCCAAAGCAAACAAGCCGAACTCGAACTACGGCGACAAAAGTTGTTGCAACAAATTGAGGTTAAAAACCAAGAGTTGGGCAAAACTAAAAAAGAAAAATCTGCTGCACTCAACCAATTGGAACTCCTCCAAGACCAAATCGAGACCCGCGAGGCACTCATCAACAATCTTCACGAAGAGGTTTCAGAAACAGATAGAATCATTGACCGTACTGAGGGGGTCATTATTTCGCTCAACGAAGACCGTGAGCGGCTGCGGGTGGAGTACGGAGCGATGTTGCGGCGTGCCTACAAAATGAAGTTGCCGAATAATGGGTTTATTTACATGCTTTCAGCTACAAATTTTGAGGAATCGTATAAAAAATGGCAGTATTTCCGACAATACGACAAATTTAGAAAACGTCAAGCCAGACTTATTATAGAAACACAACAAGCTTTAGAAGCTAAAAACAACTTCTTGATTCATCAAAAAAAAGAAAAAGAGAACTTGCTCGGTGTGAATGAGCAACAAAAAGGCATCATTAGCTCTGAAAAAAAAGAAAAAGACAGTCTTGTTCAAGGACTTAAAAGTGCAGAAAGTCGGTTGGTGGGGGAGTTGAAATCCGCTCAAAAACAATCTTCTAAACTGAATGCGGCTATTGAAAACCTCATAGCCTTAGAACTTGAATCACGCCGCCGAGCAGCCGAAGAGCGTAGTCGTAAAGCAAGGACAGAAGCAGAACGTTTGAAAAAAGACGAAAGCAAAGAACGCAAATCAAGCACATCACGAAGTGAACCGATTGAAACAAAAAAATTAGAAGTCATAACAGAATCGAACGAAAACTTAGCATTGTCAAGCGATTTCAGATCAAATAAAGGCAAATTACCACCGCCCGCCTTGGGTACAATCGTCCGCGACTTTGGCAAACAAAAGGTGATGGACAAGGTAACGTCCATCAATAATGGCATAGATATTCGCACCGCTCCAGGGGCTGATGTCAGGGCAGTATTTGGCGGAACGGTGTCGGTTGTGTCGAGTATTGCAGGTTTAGGAACGGTTGTACTGATTCAACATGGCAATTACTATACAGTTTACTCCAATTTGTCAAACGTTTCGATCCGAAAGGGTAATATCGTTTCGCCACGTCAAAGCCTCGGACGGGCTGCCATCAATACCGTTACAAATGAACCTGAAGTTCACTTTGAAATTTGGCTGGAACGCACGCAGCTGAACCCCTCAGTATGGATTGCAAAATAGATTCAAAAAACTCAAAACAGACGTTTGCTTTGGAATTTCATAAAATAAGAAAGCGGGTACAATTCATAGAATTGCCCCGCTTCTGTTAAAACTGTTCATGAGACTTATTTCTTCTGCCGTTTTGGAACGGGATTCCTGATGGTATTAACACTTTTAGATGCTAACTCATTTGTTATTTCAAACAAAACATGCTCTTCCTCCTGCGCCTCTTCTTTTTGATTTCTTTGTGTATTTTTTTGCAGTGGTATTGCTTCAACATAAGCGTTTTTTCTAATTTTCACTTTTGGCGTGGGAAAAGGAATGCGGCTTGCCACTTCTGGTGCAACATCTGCGGTTATTTCAGTGATCTGATTTTCAACTTGATTCGGATACTGAGGGGTCTCATCAAGAGACAATTGTGTTGGCACATCAAAACGGTCGAGATGATTATCTTCGATAATCTGAATGAGTAACTCTGCATACTTTGGATTTGTTGCATAACCCGCCTTTTTCAGACCATAAGCCCAAGAACGGTAGTCAGAACGGTCGAAAGTAAACAAAAGACGATAGTTAGCATTCGTCAAAAGGAACTCGGAGTGTCGTCTAAAAGACTCTTCTGGTGAATCATATTTGATGAATTTAGACAATTTCAGTTTGCCTTGTTTGTCTTTATCATCATCATAAAATTCAACATAATCGCCATCTCCGGAACGCCACTTGATACCAAAATGGTTGTTAGATGTTAAAGCTAATTTACTCTGCCCGTTGCCAGACTCTAAAATACCTTGTGCCAATTTGATACTGGCAGGGATACCTGTTCTGATGGACTCCATGACCGCTATAGAGCGATATTGCTCGATATAACTCAGACGAAGTTGGCTGCGTATGGGGTTCGGTGCAGCGGATAGGTTTGCAATTGTCATAGCAAACAATACGAAAGATACAATGGATTTTCTCATAGTTTTAGCTGTCGGTTGTCTAAGTTTTAATTAAGAATGATTGTTTAAGATTTGGTTAGAAGTAAAAGTGAAACACAAAGATTTATCGATTTGACGACAGCTCATGGGGAGATGATTTTTCACTGGTTAAATAAGCTGTTGTGTTTACGAAATCCTTTCTGTTATCTGGTTACAAACAAAGGCTATGCCAACGAAAGTTAATTGTCTGATTTTCAAAATGTTGTGACACCATTTATATGAATATTAAAACCAATATTCTATATTAAATTATATATAAGAATCTGTTTTTTAGATTTTTAAAAAAAAATAACTTTTCACATTGCTTAAAAAACAATATGAAAAGTTATTTTTTTTCGTAGAATAGAACTATACGTTAAATATACTGAGGGGGGGGAGATACCCGTTTTTAGGGATTAAAAGCCAAAAGAAAAACTCATTCCGCCCCAAAACATATTTTTTGCGCCTTTAAACTCTGGAGTACGAATATTTTGACTGTATGTAATATTCATATTGCGGTAGGTAAGGCTGTAGCCAAATTCAGAATTCATGTAATAGCGATTGATATCATCACGTGGGATTGTGTAAGGGCTTTTATAAAAAGTAAACATGCCACCTTGAAGCAGCGCATTATCTGCGATGATACGTACTATAGGACGCATATAAACATAAGCCTGCCATTTGTTTGTTTTACCTTTCACTTGCATGATGTCGTGAAAATAGTCATCGAACCAACCCACACGTATCATACCGCCGAAGCCCATATAGTTCGAGACAGTGCCGACATTAGCCTCCATAATGCCAATGATGTCAACGTATTCAGCTGGTTTAAAAATACGTTTTTCGCCCGTAAAACTAAGAGTCAAGGCAATGTCATTGGCAATTTGATTTTTCCAACCCTGAGGAATTGGGCGACCAATGATTTCATGCCATTTGGCTTGAATCATTTGTTGCTGCGCAATCGGACCTATCGCACCAAGGGTATATTCAGTGGAAAACCGTGTCGCTGTTGCAACATCGTTTGAGACATTTGTCAAACCAATGTATGCCCAACCGGCATATGGACGGTCGCCTGGCAACATAGATTCCGACATATTAGCAGGTGTGTACATGTTTGAAGCGGCTGTAAGCCCATAAAAGTTATCACTGCCTTTCAATCGAGGAAAGATTTTTGAAAACCACAGTTTTTCACTTGGGTTTTTCAAAAAAAAGTAGTCGAGTTTCAGACCACTCGTGAAATAACGGTCAGTTTTTTGCCTCGCAATGAGCATGTCGTTCTCAATGTCAAGTCGTAAATAGCCGTTGAAATTTTCCTGTACATGAGAGTCCCTTTGAACAATAAGGACGGTTGGTAGCGTATCAATAGTTGTTGCAGTAGCTGTACAGAGTGTCAAAAAAAAGCATAAGTTCAAAAAATGTTGTTTTAAGTTCATGTTGGGAATTTTATACAATGAAAAAAATCTATAACAATTCATTCCCTTATCTCCAGTCTTCACATTAACAAATAAAATAATTGATTATCAATTACTTAGCTAATGTAAAAACAACGCAAAGTTGAAATAATTTTTCGTACCAGTCAAATATATAAAAAAATAATGTGTCAACTTGATACACAAGCTGACACATTATTTACGAAAAGATACCCCTCAGTAGTTTTGCCTATTTAAGCAAAATAAAAGGTTTTTTTTCATTATTTCGCTCCGAACATACTGCCAAATAGTTTTGAACCAACCATACCCATGATATCATCTACCGCAGTGCCGTCTCCATCTTTATCAAGAAAACGAGTCGCCATTTGCATCAATGGATTTTCATTTTGGGTCTGAACAGCATTCCCTAACAGGCCTGATAGAGCGGTTGTATTCATTCCACCTTGTTGCTGGTTTTGTTGTCCAATGGCTCCCATAACCATCGGAGCCAATTTAATCATCATGTCCATGATACCACTTTGGCTGACACCACTCGTTTGAGAAATCATTTGTGCAGCATTTTGTTGTTGCCCTCCGAGGATATGTCCTAAAATACCAGCACCATTGGTAGCACCTTGACCTTGGCCACCACCCATCACGAGACCCATGACATCATTTAAGATAGACCCATCATGATCACTGTCTAACGCACTAAGGATTCCAGAGGCGCCTCTTTCATTACTGGCGTTTTTTGCTAACCCACCTATTAATGTAGAGAAAACGCCTTGTGCAGCCGTTGCTGTTTGTTCTGGAGCCGCACCTGTTTGTTGACTTAGTTGGTTTATCACTTCTGGTGTTAAGTGACTTTCTAAT
>JANMJN010000175.1:0-4071 GCA_031371355.1 Saprospiraceae bacterium | reverse complement strand
CAGGATTCCACCACGGATCCATGTGAATCACATAATCGGCAGCCGTGAGGTTCAGTCCTACCCCACCCGCTTTGAGGCTGATGAGGAACAAATCGCCTTCGCCACGCTGAAATGCCTCGATGCGCTCTTGCCGTTTATTGAGCGGCGTTGACCCATCGAGATATTGATATTTGATGTTTTTCTTTTTTAAATAGGTTTCTAAAATGCCCAAATGCCCGACGAATTGACTGAAAACCAATGCTTTGTGTCCATTATCCAACAATTCCTCAACCACCTCACCGAATAAGCGTAGTTTTGAACTTTCCACAAAATCCGCATTTTCATCCACCAATCGAGGATGACAAGCGGCACGGCGCAAGCGCATAATTTCAGCTAAAATCTGTAAGTGTTTTTGTCCACCACCGACCCCCTCAGTATCGCGCTCCAAACTGGCAATCGCTTTACGGCGCAAGGCTTCATAAAATGCGCGTTCCTCAGATGACAATTCTACGGTTAATTGAATTTCCGTTTTAGGTGGCAACTCTTTCAAAACTTCGTCTTTGCGGCGGCGCAACATGAACGGTTGAACCAAACGCCGTAATTGGTCTCGCCGGTTTTCGTCTCGATATTTTTCAATCGGTCCAGCAAATTTTTCCGAAAAACGGTCAGCACTGCCCAATAATCCGGGGTTTATGAACTGAAACAAGTTCCACAACTCGCCCAAATGGTTTTCCAAAGGCGTTCCCGTAGTCAAAATTTTGAAGTCGCCTTGCAGTTGCATCGCTGTTTCAGAGCGTTTGGTTGCACGATTTTTAATGGCTTGTGCTTCGTCCAAAATAATAGTGGCGAATTTTTTTTGTGTAAACTGTTCCGCTTCGCGGGTCAACAAATCGTAGGTTGTAATGACAATATCATTCGCTCCCGCTTGGTCAATCATAGCCTCCCTATCGCCTTCGCCAAACAAAATAGCGTTCAAAGTAGGTGTAAATTTGCCGATTTCAACCACCCAGTTGCGACAAACAGATGCCGGAGCAACCACCAAAGTTGGTCCTTTGTCGGCTCTATCCAACACCAAAGCCAAGGCTTGCACCGTCTTGCCCAAACCCATATCGTCTGCCAAACATGCGCCGACACCCCACATAGCCAAACGATTCAACCATTGAAAACCTTCAATTTGATATTCCCGAAGGGTCGCATTGAAATTTTCTGGTACTTTGAACTTCGTTTTGAAGGCTTTTTGAAGCAAATCGAGGTTGTTTTTGTATTTTTTATCAAAATCAAAGGCTTTCAACTCATCTGTAAAAACCGACATCGCGGGGGCAGCCAATTTGTGCAACTGCATCGAGCCATCTTTTTGAGGATTCATCAAGCCATTAATTTCCTGCAAACGCTTGCGAAATTCATTGGTCAAAGCTAAAAACTTACCGGGCGACAACTCTATAAATTGGCTTTTTGACTCACTCAATCGCAGCAATTCTTGCATACTCAAGACCATCTTTTCGTCTATCCGCAACTCGCCGTTTACCTCAAACCAATCGTTTTTCTCCTTGATTTTCATCGAAAACTGGTCAAACCCTGCAATTTTCGTTATCCTAAATTTTTCACCTTTGGGCCATTCTAAAATGATTTTTTCATCCGCCACCAACGGTTGTAATTCCAACAAAAACTCCAAACATTGCTCTGCGTTTTCCAATTGCCACGTATCGTGTTCAGGTTTTACCCCCCTCAGTATTTGCAGCGTTTCGAGCAACTCATCGGCATTTTTTTTCTCTTTTTTCAAATCCCGTTTGGTCTGTACCCTCTCCCCGTTTATATCGGCAATAACCAATGGCTCGCCTACGCCGGGCTTGAAATAAGGTGGATTTTCGGCAAATGGTTTGGCATAAAACTCTACATGGAAACCGTCACCAACGGGCAAAAGATGCACACATGTCCGCAGATCGGGTTTGACAATAGGCAAATTATCTGTAGTCTCAAAAGCCGATTGCACCGTCACAAGGTTCGACAAACCCTCAATCACTTTTTGCAGCCGTTCACGTCCTTTAGCTGGCACAATCAGTTTGTTACCATTCATTGCCCGAGCAATTTGAGCGTGGCTTTCGGTGATTTTCAATAACTTATAACGTGTCGGTGATTCCTTTACGACAGACCAACCTACCCCATCAATTTTTTGAGAAAACGACAATTCATAGCCATCTTTGACCTCTTTCGCCCTTAAAATAGGCTTATCTTCAATGAATTGAACGGCAATTTGCGGAGAGCGATAAAGGAACAAAAGGGGATGCCCAACCAATTCAGGAATGGCTTTGTCGGTGTCAATCGCATATTCATTGCCGCCACTCCACCCATAATATTGCTTGATGCTGCGGCTGATACGGCGATCTTGATCGGTCATATTGTTCAGTTCAGCACGCATCAAGCGATGCAAAGCCACATTTCGCCCTGCCGACCAGCCCGTTTTACCAAACACTTGTTCTTTGGGTTGTATCTGTAAATTCTCAAAATCAACGAGCCAAATAAGACGTGAGTCATTTTCCTTTGCAGCGGCTTTGGCTGCAGGTCCCGAAGTCATACCCAACAAAGCATTGAGCGCAGATTCCCACTCCTCGATACGCGGCACAAGGTCAACAAGTGGCGAAATATCGCCTAAACCCATGTTTTTACTGAGGGGTTTGCTTTTCAAAATATCCAACTCAATCTGCCATTTTTCGACACTGGGTTCTATGCGATTGAGCATCGTCAATACTTCAAATGCCAACCAATTATAGCCGTTTTTGACGAGCCGGTCTGCCATTGTCTTAACCGTTGTCATCGGCAGCATCTTTTCGTCCACCCAAAACATCGTCAAATAAATGAAAAAACGGTTCATTTCTGACATCGGCATCATATTTTGAAGCATCCGTTTTGCCGCATTTTTTTCATTTTTCAAAAGACTCACAACGGCAAGTAGGGCATCATAAATTTGGTTATAACCACTACTAAATTTATTCAATTGCTTGTATTGGGCTTCGATTTTGGCTAAAATAGCGGCATCTTGCGTTTTGAGTTGTGCTAAAATCTGAAAAACTGCTGCCAAGTTCATTAAGAACTCTTTGGGGTTTTTAGAAATTTTACGTAGGGCTTTGAGACAGGTATTAAATATATCAACCGCCTCTGTCGCCGACCCCCTCAGTAAAGTTTGCCAACCGAGGAAAACGGCAGAATTTACATCGTCAAAATACCTTGACAATTTTCCAACCAATGCCCAATCACCTTTAAACATCGCTATCTGCGCCGCCAAACGTGCCAAGTTTGAACGGTCAGCCTCTGGCAGTTTATCTAAATTATTAATCGTATAATCAAAGTAATTATCGGTCGGCAATAAGCCAAAAGCCGTGAAAACAAGCTGTTCACTTAATAAAAAACTACGAATAGCCAGAGGAATTTTCTCTGTTTTTTCAAGGTTGAAAACGGTTGGCAAAAAATGCGGCAACAATTCTTTTTGTGAATACTTCGTAAGCGCACCGCTATTCTGAATCGTCATATAATAATTGCTCCGAAACTCATCAATATTGCCCAAATAATAGGCAAAACGCACCTCTCGAAAATACCTTTCCGACGGCTCATAATCTCGATAACGCATAGCAGACGGCTCCATCAAACGCCGAATACGGGGCACAAGCACCCTAAAATCTCTATCTTTTTCAAATTCAAGTTCGAGCAAATAATCGGCAAAATCGGGCTTGATTCGGTATTGTCCTGTCGGTAAATAGAGCAAAAAAGCCGCTTGGTTGAGTTCTAACAACCAAATTTTAGCCCAACTGGCTGTCAATCCCTTGCCCATATGCTGAAAACTGGAATTGAAGACTTCAATCAATTTAGTCATCGAAAACGGTTCATAAACAAGAGCAGCTATTTTTATCGTCCGTTGCTCACTTTCGGGTAGGGTTTTATAGACAGCGTAAAGTCCGCTTGGGGAATAATCTTTATTCACGTTATTATCATTTTTTGTTCTAAAAACACCGTCTGCACCTTGCACAAGGGTTTCGGCTCTGTGCGAAAGCACTTCTGAAAATTGTTTTCTCAGTTCAAAAAGGAGGGCAATGGCATGTT
>JANMJN010000171.1:0-2027 GCA_031371355.1 Saprospiraceae bacterium | reverse complement strand
AAATTCGGATGCGCAGTGCAACGCCTTCTTTGATTATCGAAAATCTTTTGCTCGAAAAATGGAAGTTGAAAGACGACGAAAAAGACATGGTCATCATGCAACACGAATTGGAATATGAATTGGGGCGCAAAAATTATAAATTGACCTCGACGATGGTGATGAAAGGCGATGATGGACATTCTACGGCGATGTCAAAATTGGTGGGTTTACCCATTGGTATTTTTGTCAAACACGTTATGCTCGGCAATATCAATTCCATCGGTGTCAATATTCCAGTCATGAAAGAAGTATATGAACCTGTACTTGAAGAAATGAAGAGCTATGGGGTTGTTTTTCATGAAAAGGAGGAGTTGATTAGATAAACATGAGTCATCCCTAATTTTGTAACATTTCTTTTAGACCACTGATTCGACTGATTCGACAGATTTTCTCTGATTTTTTTCTATTTTTTGAGCTACTATTGAGGAGATGATTTAAACTCTAATGTCGTCAACTTAAGGAAAAAGAGTGAAAAAAAAGGAACACAAGTTCATTGAAATCTTAGCTTGAAAAAAGACCTTTGTGTCATGAAAAAAAAGTCACAATAGCCGTTTATAAGGCATTAAAGTCACGATTGTTGTCGGATTCGTTTAAGGATGAATATCGTACAGAAGAACAACATTTCACACGTAAACGGACGTTTACCTTTCTTATCGTTATGATATCTATATTGAATAATATAAGCAAAAGTTTAGGCGTAGAACTAACTAAATTTCTAATGAAGTTTGGAAGGGGTGACGTTGGTTCAAAACAGGCATTTAGCCAAGCCCGACATAAAATCAAATGGGAAGCCTTTACTGATTTAAATGATACCTTAATATCGGCTTATTATAGTCAAGGCACCCATCGGTTGTATAAAGACAAATATCTGTTGTTGGCAACGGATGGTTCAGATTATGAGCTACCATGGGAAGCTGATTTGGTGACAGAATTTGGTGCTGCGGACAACAAAATCACCAAACAGCCGATTTGCATGGCAAAAGGCGTAAAGATATGGGATGCCTTGAATAAAATGACGGTGAAAAGCTACTTAGGACATTACGATGTCGCCGAAATTCAGCATTTTAAAAAAGTATGGGAACAAACAACCGATTTCTTAGCCACCATACCACAGGTCTGGGACACGAGATGGCTGCTTTTAGCAGATATGCATTATCCGTCTTTTTGGCTTTTTCATGCCCTTATGGATACTCAACGCGATTTCCTTTTTAGGTGTCCACCTAGTTTTTGCCGTGAAACAATTGCCTTTATGGCAACTAATGAGCAGGAAGCTGTATTAAAAATAGGCATTAACACCGATCAATACAGGCGAAGTGTGTTCAAACGGCAAACAGGACTTAAAAAAGCACCCGAATATATCCTTGTCCGAGCCTTGAAGTATGCGCGTCCTAATGGCGAAATATCCTGTCTTGTCACTTCAATTCCATCAAAAGAACTGGATTTTCAAAGCATTGTTGAACTTTATCCTTATCGTTGGACAGAAGAGGTGTCTTATAATTTTGACAAAAATTCGGCAGAAATTGAGAATTTTTCTTCTAAAACACCCCTCGGCATTCGACAAGAATGGTATGCCAATACTTTATCAACCAATATGGCACAACTCTTAATTGAAGATGCTCAAGAATTGCTTGATGAAGAACAAAAAGATAAAGATAACAAGCATGATTATCAAATTAATCGTTCTATCGCCTTTGGTATTCTTAAAGATGAAATCCCTAAAATGCTTTTTGGTAACGAATCCCCTAAAGCTTTTAGAAAAAGGATGTTGCCTTTAATTCTAAGACATCGCGTCCCTATTAGACCAAACCGTTCTTATCCACGAAAAAAGAAACACAAGCTAAAATTTTCAATGAACTTTCGACGATGCCTTTAGCTCCGTTTTTTCCTTAGATTCAAAATCATCTCCTCAATAGCCCACAATAAGACCTAAATTTGGAAGAATATTTTTCAAGTTTTGTCTTGTTTCCAATATAATGATAAATTCTAAA
>JANMJN010000129.1:0-1863 GCA_031371355.1 Saprospiraceae bacterium | reverse complement strand
GTCTCAAAAGCTAAACCCTATTCGGGTACGTATCTGAAAAAAATCGCGTACAGAAGATTCTCAGACGTTTTAAATAGCTTTTGATACAGCCTCACTTTGTTTTACGCCCCAGTCATTTACGCTATTTTCTGTTTCTTATTGTATTTTCAAAAGGTAGGATTTTTACAATAAAACATAAAAACCTACCTTTGGACTTTGATAACAAAAAACAAAAGTAACGGCTATGGCGAATAGGACGAAAGGGCGCAACAGAGACCACGATATATTCATCAAAGGCATTTTGAGCCTCAACGAACTGGTTTTACTGCTTTTGTATCGGTATTTACCCGAAAGTTTGCAACAATACGTTGATTTTTCCACCTTGAAATTGTTGTCTGATGCCCATATTGACAACAAATTACTGGCGCAATATTCGGACAGTATCCACGAATGTGCCTTGCTCAAAGAGCCATTACCCGAACATATCCGTCACAACCCAGATTTACCAACATTACGCTTTTGCTTTTTGTGGGAACACAAAAGCTACAAACCTTATGAACCGATTGAGGCGCAAAAAGAGCGTTATCGCTATGCCATCATCGGCTCGGACATAAAAAACAAGAAGCATCCGAGCATTGTGATACCGATACTTTTGTATCATGGTGCCACCAAATGGGATAAAAAAATGCTGTATGACCATTTCGCCCCTTATTTACCGCCCGAAATTTTGGCGTTCATACCTCATCCAAAATATATCATCATTGATATTCAAGCGATAAAAGAGGAAGATATTGCGGACATGGTTGACTTGGGTGTTTTACGCGCCGCCTTTTTAACACTAAAAAATGCACATAAAAAGAATTTTTTCAAGCAAGATATGGGAAAAGCCCTTAAATTTGTGGAGACATTACCCGTTGACTATGTTTTTCAAACGTTTTTCAAAATGCTTTTGGAATATATGCAACGGCGTTCAGGCTTAGAAGCCGAAGAATTTGATGATATTATAGAACAAAATTTGAATACAAATATGGCAACAAGTGTTAAAACGATTTTTGAAGTCGCCGAAGAACGCGCGGAACTGCGTGGACTTGAAAAAGGGCTTGAAAAAGGGCTTGAAAAAGGACTTGAAAAAAGTATCCTAAAACTATGGCACAAAGGTATCGAACCATCCATGATTTCAAACTTGCTTGATGTACCGATTGAGCAAATCGAGGGTATAATTGCTGACTATCAAAAGCAAGAAAATCAGCCTAAAAAATAGTCGGGGTCGCCGTATCAAGGTCATTTATAATCACCTTGATACGGTGGTTTAAATTATTGACCGTATTTACAAAATATTTTGTATCAAACCTTGCACAATTCAAAATAAATTGTGTAGCTTTGCCCAATCTGACAAACAGCGCAGCGTCAGAAAATGCAAAGCAAATTTAATTTGCACATCTTTTTTCTCTTCCACATTTTCCTTCCAATTTGGTTAGTCGTTATTCGGGATGGTTACTTGCTAACCATTGTCCGCATTAACCAGACAACCAAAAACAATACAACAATACAACGATTTTCAAACGTTCAAAACACATAATGTTATGTTCGATATCATCCATCTGAACTGTTCAGACGATTTGTGCCAATTGGCGCAAGTGTCTCTTTTTTCGATTCTGATTATTGCCCTTTGGGAATTGTTGGCTTTGGTGGGTGCCAAGCACAAAATCAGTATCGGTCTCGCCGCCCTTTCTGCCGACGAATCCCGTATCCGCTTGTTGGGTATCCTTTTCCTGTTTCGGGCTTTGCGCGATGTCATCGTGTATCGCCTCAATTTGTTCCTGAAAGGGAAAAATGTTCAAGACATAGAAGATAATTAGTCATTGGTCATTTGTCATTGGGTAT
>JANMJN010000113.1:0-10351 GCA_031371355.1 Saprospiraceae bacterium | reverse complement strand
CCTCTATTTTAGGTTGGTGATTATAGTTTTTTATTGTCAAACTATTGTCTCCAGGGATGTGTGATGAGCCGCCATTTACATTTTCACGAACTTGAAAAATATAATTCAGTGTATCACACCTTCCATTGGTTAAGCAGATATTGATTTCAAACGTATCGTCGCCAACGGCAATGGGCTTATAAAACAGTGTTTTTTGAAAAGAATCAATGCGAATGGAAGCAAATTTGTGCGTTTTTGCAGAAGATATATTTGACATTGATTGAATCACTAAACTTGAATCCACTAATTTCAGATTATCCTTTATGGACATAGACCCTCCTGCGGCATCCTTTTTTAGGTCAACGACGACATTGAAAAACGGTTTGAGGGTTTCAGTTACAACATCCGTTGGCTTTTGTTTCAAAAACTGCCAAACCAACCAAGACATGATAAATGCTAACAAGCCCAAAGCTGCCCATATTAGGACTTTTTTCCATAAAACAGGCTCTGATACTGAGGGGGGGGCTTGAATCTCAAAATTTTTCAAAACCCTATCAAATATCTCATAAAAATCGGCTTGTTGTTGTGGCGACGTGACAATGATGGGCGTGATGAGGGTTTTTATAGCAGCAAAATCCGTTCCTTCCGGCAAAGCCTCGACGAGTTGCGTTATCCGCAGATAGACATCAACACCAGAGGGCGAACCCTTCGCTTTCCAAGCGGTGAGTACGGCATTGAGGAACGTATATGTTTGCGGATTTTTCATACATTAAATTGCTTTCAAAGCCTTCAAATCTTCCTGCGTTTTTGCCAAAACGGAATACGAAGTATCCAATTGCACCTTTTCAGAAGTTGATAATTTATCACTTAATTTTTCAACAGGGAAACCAATAGATGTGAGCAAAACTGCCCATGCGAGCATCTCAGCAGTCGCCGGTTTTTTCTTCAAACCGAGGTCGCGTATTTTTTGAAAATGGGATACCAGAGCCGTTGCTTTATCGGTAGGAATACCCGTTTTCAAGGTCAAAATGCGTATTAACTCCCCTTTTTCAGGAAAATCAATGTGAAAATAGATGACGCGGCGTAAGAAGGCATCGGGCAAATTTTTCTCTGAATTAGAGGTCAAAATGAGAATGGGACGTACGGCTGACTCGCTTTTGAACTCCTCGTTGTTGAATTCAGGTACTTTAAAACTCAATTTTTCAATCGCTGCCAGTAGGTCATTGGGGAAGTCGCGCGGTGCTTTGTCAATTTCATCAATGAGGACAACGACCCTTTTTTTTTCTTTTATCGCTTCGCCCAAAGCATTGAAATGGACGAAAGGTCTGACCATATCGAGCCGTTCTGCGGGCGTTATACTGAGGGGGTCAATTTTAGCATTTTGGCTGAACTGAAAATGCGCCAAGGCATCGTAGCGATAGAACAAATCGGTCGCCGTTGAAGTCGTTTGGGCATTAAAAACCAAAGGTTCACCTAAACCAAAAAAATGACCAACATGGTATGCCAATTGTGTTTTGCCTGTGCCCGGTTCTCCTGTCAACAAAAGCGGTTGACCCAATGCCAGTGAGACATTGACGGCTGCCTTCAAACCTTCTGATGGAAAGTAGAGCGATGGTTTGTTTAGATTCTCATTGGCGATGAACGGTTCTAATTTGCCTGTGTCGCCGTTGCCGTAGATATTGATTTTCATTGCTTTATAGTTATTAGTTATTGGTAAATTGTGGATTGGTTATTGATAAATGGGTTCAAACCAATTTACTAATAACCAATCCCCAATAACCAGTTAGATTCTTTGCGATACATTAAAAACGGTTAAAAAAAGTTCTTCTAAATCTGCCATATTGAGCGGGTCTGCTTGTTCCAAACCAGATGTTGCTTCCTTGATAATGCGCTTGATTTGCGGTTGAAATTGGTCATTAGTCAATTTGAAAAACCATTGCGTCAAATCAATATTGGGGACGGGTGTAAAGTTTTTGAGCCATACCGCAGGCTGTTTTTCATTGTCATTTGCCCCACTCAGTATTTGCTCAATGCCGGCTTGTATTTCGGCATTGTCATTTACATTTGTTTTAGCAGAACTGATGATGAAGACAAATTGAAACGTCATCAAAGGTTCGTTAGACGGATTTGCCTTGAAAGTCTGGATAATCCATGCTAAATAAGCCGTCAAATCAGGTGTCCAACCCCATTCATCAAAATCTATACGGAACAAAAATACAAAAAAACGATAAGGCAATCGCATCGCATTTGCCGCTACGAAGTCTTCAATAGGTGTTCCGTCGAGGTTAAAACGCTTCATGCGTTCGGCAAAATGGGTACGAAAAAGCCCTTGGTTGTCGCTTAAATCACCAAAATCATCAAAAGGCAATTCTGGGAAATCTACCCGTTCAACAGCCGTTACTTTGCAGATTCTTCTTGGAAAATTGATGGCTTGGTCGCTCCCTTTCAAGGTATTGCCAATGATTTCATAAATAACTCTTTCGGCAAAGTTGGCAGGTTGGTCGGCAGCTTGTGCCGTGAAAAAATAGAATTGATAAGGTGATTTTAATATTGTCCTATAGGCTTTCTTGAAGTCTGAATAAGGTAAGTCGCGGTCACAATCAACCAATTTTATTTTTCCGAGTGGAGCAAGTTTGAGGGCGGCGATTTCTTTTTCGAGTTCAGTAATATTGGTTTTTTTGAAATCGTCTTCCGTTAGGTTTTCAACCAAATTGAGTAAAGACTGCGTTAGTTTGGCTTGTTCAACTTGGAAATCTGAAGAAGTGATAACACCATTAATTTGCTGATTGTCAAGATTTTTTAAATTGGCATTTTGAATATATACGCCATTAAAATAATCAGAATCTTCGGAAAGAACCGTCATCAAATACGACAATACTGAGGGCGTCTGTCCGTCAGCAAGTTGTTTTCGTAGATTGTCTTTAAGGACGTGGAGTTGCATGATTGTTCGATAGATTTTGATTTATGGGTAAAAATATACTTTTTTTTTATGTTTTTAAAAGGTTTGTTTAAACAAGTTTTTAAGGTTTTCGACATTTTTGAGAATAAAGTATTTAGCTTTGCTAATCGGATGTTAGAAAAGCCTTTTGAAAATATTTTTTATTTATAAAAATTAAAACCACTATGAGAAAACTCAAATCAGCCATAACATCCCCAAATCCCGCTAAAAAAGAAAGAAAATCACGCAAAGAAGACGTTTTCGACCAAGACAGTGCTTGGAAAATTTTTATCTCAACAGATGGACCTAGAGAATGAATTTATGGCGAAAACGCCTATTTTTTTACCTTTAAATTCTGATACAATGGTTATAACAAGAGGAAAACGCGCGTTAGCAGAGATGGCAAGTATTGCTATTTATGGCAAACCATTTGAAGAAGTGATTGCTGATCAGAAGGCTGAACAAGCTAAAATACTTGCAGAACAAGCCAAACTTTTGGCTGCCAGAGTAGCAGAACAAGCCAAACTTCTGGCTGCCAAAGAAGCAGAACAAGCCAAACTTCTGGCTGCCAAAGAAGCAGAACAAGCTTTAGATCGTCGAAATACAATTCACGCATTATTGAAAATCAATTTTACGCCAGAAAAAATTGCAGATGTACTCGGGTTTGACTTAGATTATGTCTTGAAAGTGGCTTCGGATAACTAAATTCGTTGATTTGTATATTTTTATACATTAGGTTTTGTGCTTCAGTATGGTGGCACAAAACCTAATTTTTTTTTCAGCAAGAGTATTTATTGTTTTTCCAAAAAGTACACTTTATTTTATTTTTAATGCTATTATTTATCCTGCCTTAGCTCTATAAATCAAAATTTTATCCGCCATTTTTCAAAAAAATAATATTTTTCTATGGTAAAAATTTGGGTAATAAAAATTAACTGCTACTTTTAACAGAATTTAAAAGACACAGAGTCGTCGGTTAATTTGCCTATAGTCAGTCGAACTAAGACTTAATCAAAACCATACTAAAACTGATGGCTCTTTTGATTGACTAAAAGCTTTTATCTCACCATTTTAAACATATCAAGCTATGACTTACGACGCAAGAAATCTACGTAACGTAGTCTTGTTGGGGCATTCGGGCTCCGGAAAAACCTCCTTCGTAGAATGTATGCTTTTCGAAGCTAAAGCCATTCCGCGAAGGGGGCGAACTGAAGACGGGAACACCGTCAGCGATTTTACACAGATTGAACAAAGTCGAGGCAGCTCGATTTTTTCAACTTTGATGCACGTTGGTTGGAAAGATTGCAAAATCAACATTATTGACACTCCAGGCGCAGATGATTTTGTAGGCGAGGTCGTCTCTGCTTTGAAGGTTGCCGACACAGCGATTATGATGCTCAACGCTCGCTCTGGGGTTGAGGTCGGCACGGAACTTATCTGGGAGTATGTTCAGACTAACAAAACACCTACTATCTTCGTTATCAATCAATTAGACCATGACAAGGCAGATTTTGATGCCACGCTCGAACAAGCGCAAGCTCGGTTTGGCTCGAAAGTTTTGCCAGTTCAGTATCCCCTCAGTACGGGCAATGGTTTTGATACCATCGTTGATGCTTTGCGGATGGTGGTCTATAAATTTCCTGATTCAGGTGGTAAACCTGAAAAACATCCGATTCCAAATGCTGAAATGAGCCGCGCTGAAGCCATGCATCAAGCCCTCGTTGAGGCAGCAGCTGAAGGCGATGAAGGCTTGATGGAATTGTTCTTTGAAAACGGTACATTGACAGAAGAAGAGCTCACGAAAGGACTTAACGTAGCTTTGGCAACCCAGTCATTTTACCCTGTTTTTTGTGTTTCTGCTACGCGAAATATGGGTAGCGGGCGCGTGATGGGCTTTATCCACGACATTTGCCCAGCACCGAATGAACGACCAGCGGCACCCCTCAGTAATGGCGGCACTTTGGTTTGCAATGAAAAAGGTAAGACGGCAGTTTTCATATACAAAACCATGTCGGAACCCAATGTGGGTAATGTATCCTACTTTAAAGTATATAGTGGGACACTCAACAGTGGAGATGACTTAGTTAACGCTGAAAATGGTACGGTCGAGCGCATCAACCAAATGTTCGTTTCAGAAGGTAAAACCCGCGAAATAGTTTCACAACTTTTGGCGGGGGATATTGGGGTTACTGTTAAATTAAAAAATTCTCATACGAATAATACATTGAATGTCAAAGGTTCAGATATTAAAATTGAACCTATTCATTTCCCTGCGCCCCGTATGCGCGTCGCAGTTTCGCCACCTTCTAAGCATGAGGTCGAAAAATTAGCACGGGCACTCCATACGATTATTGAAGAAGACCCGACAATCATTATGGAGCAAAGCATCGAGTTGAAACAGATGATTTTGCATGCACAAGGGCAAATGCACTTGGACATAGTAAAATATCGCTTAGAAAAAGTCTATAATGTCCATGTTGATTATATCACACCGCGCATTCCGTATCGTGAAACGATTACAAAAATGGCGAATCACAGTTATCGCCACAAAAAACAATCAGGTGGGGCAGGGCAGTTTGCAGAAGTTCACATGCGGATTGAACCTTATACTGAGGGGATGCCTGCGCCTGAAGGTTTGAACGTGCGGAACACTGAAGAGCATTTACTGACTTGGGGCGGAAAATTGGTTTTCCTCAACTGTATCGTAGGTGGTGCGATTGATGCGCGGTTTTTATCGGCTATTCTGAAAGGGATTATGAGCAAAATGCAAGAAGGACCTTTGACTGGTAGCTATGTCCGCGACATTCGCGTCTCGATTTATGATGGTAAAATGCACGCAGTGGACTCCAATGATATGGCGTTTATGACAGCGAGTTCGCAAGCGTTCAGGGAAGCGTTTCCGATGGCTGGTCCGCAGATTTTAGAGCCAATTTATGACTTGGAAATCCTTTGCGATGGCGAAGTAATGGGTGATGTCATGAGCGATTTGCAAACCCGTCGCGCTATCATCATGGGTATGGATGCCGAAGGTCATTATCAGAAAATTTTAGCACGTGTGCCGCTTGCTGAATTGAATGGTTATTCATCCGCTTTGCGTTCTATTACGCAAGGTAAAGCGAAATTCACAACACAATATGCTGATTATCAAGCCGTTCCGGGTGATATTCAACAGCGTTTGATTGAGGAACATAAGCATGAGATGGAGGAGGAACACGCGCATTAATGATGAATTATGAATGATTAATGATGAATAGTTTAGTTCATTTTGTATTCAATTTATCATGTTTTCATAAAAAATATGCGGCTACTGAGGGGTGTCTCGGTAGCCGCTTTGTTGTTAGTTTTGTAATTGAAAGGGCTAAAATCTATTTCATACTCAGCTTTTTAAGAATCCATTGCCTCATTTATACTGAGGGGTGTCAATTTTCAATATCTTCCAAAACGTGTTCTGCTTTTTTGATAGCCAAAAACTCCTTCATTTCGCGCCAGCGAGTGCCAAAAATGCGGTTCATACCTTTATCAACGACATAGTGTTTAGCAATCAGAATCGCTCCTTTTGCACGACGGATATAGCTTTCGTTGGCTCGGAGGGCTATGGAGTAACCACCATCCACATACTCGATATAGTGCCAATAGCCGCTCGGCATGAAAATCGTTTCGCCCGGTTCGAGTACCGTTTCCCAGCCGTGTGCTTTGGCGAGAGCGGGGTACTTTACGTAATCAGGATTGTTGATATCCACATAGCTTGCTACGGAATACGGCAGATGATACAAGAAAGTAGATTGTTCCGGTGAAAACAAGACGACTCGTTTACGTCCATGAATTTGATTCAAAAATACATGACTCATGTCAATGTCGTAGTGCATCGGTGTTATAGCACCTTGCCCACCAAAGAACATCATTGGGAAATCGTGGAAAAAGCCGTCCATAATGTCAGGAATTTGGAAATCTTCGCACATTTGCGGTGCGTATTTGAAGATATTCCACAAAAAGATGCGATAAGGCATAGGACCACGTTCCAAAAGCGTGAGATATTCGCCGAAACTCATGTGCATTTCTGGCTCCATGTAGCCTTTGCCCGGTTTCGAATAATTGGGCGACACGACAGGCACGTCAAGATGCCCGTAATTTTTTTTCAAATTTTCAACAGTCCAATTGTTTTTAGCGGGCCATTGATCCATTAAGTCAGTAAAAACCACCGGTTGATGTGGGTGCAGATACTCGGCGGCGAAAGTTTCGCGGGTTAAACCGCTTTTTTTTTCGATAGGATTGAGCGTCAGCATGGTGTTGAAGTTTTAAATTGATTCATTGAAATGTAAGTTAAACAGTTAGGTATTGTTGTAGGAATGCCAAGATTTTTAAATTTCATTATTCCAATAGTTGGATAATGAAATAGTTGAGTTTTAAATCTTTAACAAACCAGAGTAATGTGAGTATAAATACCCCTCACTGTATGAATCTATGAATTTGAGATTTAAACAGTTATTTTCATAGTGTTAGATTTTAAATAATCTTTTTAGCTCATAAAAACAAAACGAGGTATTGATGCTGCAAAATTAAGGCAAAAAAAAGTTTGAATGTTGAAAATTACATGATTATGACGATAATTTGCTTGAAATTATTTGCAATAAACAAGAAAACAGTTTGTTGAGCTACATGTGCTCACAAACTGCTTTCATATGCTCACTTCTTACGATAGTCCTAAGATTGACGAGAGGTTATTTTTTAACGACTTTTTTTACAAAGTAACTCGTTCCTGTGTAGCATTTAAGCATATAGATGCCGCTACTGAGGGGTGTCAAATCGAGTGCTGTTTTGCTATTATCAGACGTTATTTTTTTAGTCATCACTAATTTGCCTTCTATTGAGTACATCTCAATATTAACCGTTTGATTCGCTTTACCCAGCACTTCAATGTTCAAAATAGATGTCGCTGGGTTTGGTTCGAGGGCGATGTCCCAAACACCGTCTTTATCGAGGTTGGCGGCTACGACCTTTGAGAATGTTTCTTTGCCATCAAAATCCAATTGTCGCAGTCGATAATAATAGGTTGTTCCTATGCGAATCTTATCATCAAAGTATTGATAATCAGACAGTTTTGTCGCATCACCTTGTCCTTTGATGAAGCCCAATGTCGTGAAATTACTTCCCGAAGCACTTCGGGATTCTTCGAAGAGGGGGTCGGTTGAGCGTTGGACTTCAAAACCAGCGTTGTTGCGTTCTGTTGCGGTTTGCCAATCAAGTTGAATTTTGTTTTTCAAAGGTGTTGCTTTGAAATCCACCATTTCGACGGGAATAATAAGGTTGTTGACACAGATGCGTAATCCCCAAGCGGTAAGCGTACCACCGTCCATTGCATAATTGTCTTTGACGCGCAATGTCCACGTTCCTGTTGCACTAATGCCATTGAAAGCGGTTAAAAAACTACTGGGTTGGTACAATTGTCCATTATTAGGTGGACAAGGGTATGTGCCAACAGAATTTGTTGTTTGGTCATCAAAACCCATAGAAATCGAAGTTTCAGCATCGCAAGGCTGGTCAACTAACGTAGCATCGGCACTTGTTGGACTTCGGAGGGTTAAGGTTAAATCCGAAATATAGCTGTGTGTTATAGCAATATTCGTCACATTTATGTCGGTTACAGTGCCGCTATGTGGAAAAGAGAGTGTTGATGTGACCAAAGGCGTACCTGTTGCGGAAATGGTTTTTGGCACATTGGTGCTGTTGTATGTTAAACAAGTAATAGTGCCTGTTGTGAAGCTACCTGTTGCATAACTCGTACTCGTACAAGTGTTTTTTGCCAGTACACGCCAATAATAAGTGGTTGTATTACTGAGGGGGGTAGTTGTTGGTACAAAAGCAGAAGTCGTTGTTAAGTTGCTTTGTGTAACAATGATGTTAGAAAAATTGGAGGTTGTTGATAATTGAAAGTCATAATTTGTCGCATCCACAACAGAATTCCAAGTAAAAAGCGGTGTAACAGACTGCCCTGTTGCACTATTAACAGGAATAGCAATCGTTGGTGGTCCTGACAATGTGGTTGGCTGAACGCTGAAAGTTAGGGCAATCGAATCAGGGTTTGATGCACCGCTTGCTGTTTTTACCCAAAAACTATAAAATCCGGGCGTAACACCACTACCAATGGTTAAGTTGACGGTTGCAGAACTGCCCGGTGCAAGGATTGATACATTTAAATTGGCAGTACAACCCGCTGGTACGTCAGTAGTTGACAAATTTATAGTGGTTGAATAGCTATTGAAAGCTGTTGTTAAAATATTGTAATTTATAGTCGTGCCAGCACATGATGCTTGGGTTCCTATATTGGCATTTACAGCATAATCTGCGGTTAAAGGTGTACAACCATTAGAGGTTAAGAGACTGGAACGAGCGCCATTAAGGGCAGAAACCATACGGGTTTTTTGTCCTTTTGTAAACATATTGAGGCAGTTGTCATAGGAATAATCCATGTAATTCATAAACATCACACCTGGTGACGATGCCGCACATGCATCCGTTTTAGGAAAAGTCCCACAACCAGAAGTTGAATTAGCCTGATTAGGGGTGTCTGTTACTTGGTCACTCCCCGTACAGGCACCACTGTCATCACCCCAAATATGATACAGGTTGAGCCAATGCCCGACTTCATGCGAGGCTGTTCGTCCAAATTTATAATTCGTTGCAGTGCCTTGGACATCCATAGAACCGACTGATGAATACAAAAGCACAACGCCATCTGTTGAAGCAACATCTCCAGGAAACTGAGCGTAGCCCAATAAGCTACTCCCTAAGTTAGCAGACCAGAGATTGAGATATTTATCCCTATCCCAAATCGTTGCAGGCTTAGGTGTCGCGTCAAAGGTTGCATCGGTCCATGAAGTCGGCGAAGCGTAACTATGACGTGTGATACCTGTTGTTGCATTACCACTTGGGTCACGCGTAGCAAGACAGAATTGAATTTCTAAATCGGGTGCCAGACCTTGAAAAGAACTGGGCGTTGACGAACGGTCGCTGTTGATGCGGCGGTAGTCGTCGTTCAATTGTTTGATTTGTGCTTTTATAAGGTCATCAGAAATATCTTGGGCGGGTACTGCGGGGTTAGAAATGACGTGAAAAACAACTGGAATGACGATAATACCACCAACAGTACTCTCTTTATGTGCCTTTTGCACAAAAGTCTGTGCCTGTTGGTCAATTTGTTTGCGGGTTGCCCGATAAACAGGGTCATTCTGCATGAGGTAATTGTACCGATTCATTGTGGCACAATGGTGGTCTTCTAGGTCATTTCCAATTGTTTGAAGGTTAAGGTCAGTTTTTAAGGCTTTGACTTGACCTTTCATATTTATGGATATAAGTTGTAGAATAGAGAGTGTTAATAGTATATGTCGTTTAGCAAAAAAAGTATTGATCATTTTGTAGGAATGTTTGGTTTGAGAA
>JANMJN010000599.1:0-2329 GCA_031371355.1 Saprospiraceae bacterium | reverse complement strand
CCCATTTCTTTTAGCCAACTGGGGCTTTGCGAATTGCGCCCTGTTACATCCACAACCAAATCAGCCATTAAGTTTTGCTCGTTGTTGTTTTGAGCGATTTTAACACCTGTTACACGTTGTTTGTCGGTGGTTGTTAGCAAGTTTTTGACGGCGGTTTTGTCCATGAGTTGGACATTGGGTAAAGCCAAAACCCGTTCGCGTATCAGATGCTCCAAAAGTGGTCGGCTCATAGTTACGCCCGTCAAGTCCATATGGAATTGTTTGCGGTAACCGCCATAAGTATTCCAAACCATTGTTTCGGCAAAATCGACCAGATTCGCGCCGCTTTCAATTAAGGCTTGTGGCAAGTCGGGAAAATAATTTTTCATAATATTGAACCCTGCGGGCAACAAGCCGTGCAAATGACGGGTTTGTGGCTGCCCTTTGCGCGATTCAGGTAGGCGATTGACCACATCTTTTTCGATGATGAGGACTTTTTCAAAATGATTGCTCAACACGCGAGCGGTCATTAAGCCGCCGAGACTTGCACCTAAAACGATGGCTTGTTGGCGAGAGGATGAATTGTTATTCATTGTTTTCTTTGACTTTTTTAAAATAATTGAAATAGATGAAAATACTGAGGTCTCAAAAAGGGCGGCGAAACAAACGAAGTCATTTGCATCGCCTCCCTCACTGAAACCAAACCTATGCTAACGAAATACCCGCATTTAATTCCCTAATAAAGCGTTGTTGAGGCTCTCAACCGCGTCCGAACCCGTCTAATGTTCCACTTCACCCTGAGCGTTGAAAGTCCAAGTGAAAGGAATCGTAATGCTAAATGACTTGCCCGTTGGAATCACAATGCCTTCATGCGTCACGTCATTGATGACTTTGTTGCCTTCCTCGCGGAAATTTGCGGGGACAAAATTGGTCGTCTTGAGGGTCGAACCAAGTGCCATGAAAAAGCGCGGAATATCATTTTTACCAATAAAATCACCGCCAAAAGGCGCAATGCTGGCAGGTACAGGATGGTTAAAAACAACATCGTTTGACAAATACGACAAAATAGTCGGTACATCGCCTTGCCCGAAAGCGGCGTAAATGGATTGAACTTTTGATAGATTGCTCATCTGATTTTTGATTTTTAAAATGTTAAATGATGTTAGATGATTTGTTTTCAATGATTTAAGGCAAGCCAAAGGCTAAAGACGAAAGACAATTGCCTTTGGCTTACACTTATTTTCACAAACTAAATATTAATTGAAAAATACTGTGGGTGTCATTTGGTTTCAAGGATTGGCTTCCGAAATCTCATATCCGAAATATACTGATGGAACATCCCGATAAAGTCTGGAAGGGGTTATTTCTTACTGGTCATCGGCATATCGGTCGTCCCTTTGAGCCATGAGACTTTGCCGTTGACGAGTTTGAACTGATGCACGATGTTGGCAGAAGACATTTTACCTGTTTTGAGGTCTTTGTATTCACCTTTAATATAAGCCACCACATTGTCGCCGTCGGCGAGGAATTGATATGGCTCGAATTTAGTAAACTTGACCGTTTCACTGAGGTATTTGAAGAACTTAGGCACTTCAGTTTTGTCTTTGTACACCATACCTTTTGGCAAAAAAACGCCATCTGTAATGTCAAAAACAACATCATCTGTACAATTTGACAAAATACCTGCAATATCGCCTTTGCCGAAGGCTTCGTAAGCCGCCATGATTGTACCCGTGTTTGGATTCACAAACGCGCCAAAACCGAGTTGATAAAGCGGTTCGTTGGGGTTATTTGCCCAATGTGCAGCGATTTTGCCTTTGCTCTCGAACTCGAGGATGTCGGTATCCGACCATTTAATCATTTTGCCTGTGGCGGGAAACATCATCAAAGGCTGCGTCTGAGTGCCTGTAAAGGTGTTTTTGATATAGGCTCGATTGCCCGAAATAGCGATGTCTTCTACCACAACTTTGTAATCGGGAAATGCGCCGAAGAAACCTTTAAGCCCTTCCATGATAGCCGCTTTACCTTTGATGGCTTCGGGACCTTGACCATAGTCCATCGCATCGTCGGCCATATAGCTGCCGAATTTGTCCATATCATGGTTAGCCAATGCGTCATAGCTTTCTTTGACGATTTGTTTCATTTGGTCGGACGACATCATTTGAGCATTTGCCGATGGAAAAGAGAGTGTTGCAAAAGAACGAGAACTGAGAAAAAACGGATTGTTTTCATTTTAAAAATTTGATTTGAAAAATTAAATGAATAGAAGAAATTTGTTTAAAAAAACTTTCGATAATCTTACGCAGCATTGAACGATTTGGATTTCAAGAATTGAAAAAAAAAGAAAAAA
>JANMJN010000101.1:0-1561 GCA_031371355.1 Saprospiraceae bacterium | reverse complement strand
ATACCTGATTTCTAATGAAGGGCAAAAGGGTTTGAAAGGCATTAGAAGCAAAAAAGGTGAAAAAAATAGAAAAATATTGATTTTTGTTGTATCTTTGTACTAACCAAATCGTTTAGGACGTTTTCGCACCGCCTATCTTTCGGGAAGTAGCATGTAGAATTGGTTAACACTAAAAGCCGTCTTGATTATATCAGGACGGCTTTTCTGTATTATGACGGATATAAAAGGTATGCAAAATGAGCCGATGTTTCTTTTTTCGGAGTTTTTGAAGGCTTTGAACCGTCCGAATTTCCCAAACAGAGAAGTAATATTTATGTCTAATCTGTTTTTCGACTAAAATACAATTGTGTCCGATGCGTGATTTGCCTGCATCTGTGATACTATCTGGCGTTTCGAGAATAGCGAAAATATAGCCTAAATCCTTTTTTTGCACATGGGTTTGCCCTCTTTGAGCTTCATTATCTACCAAACCATGTTGATTTAACAAATGCCGAAAGCCATGCGAATCCATTGAAATTGTATAACCTAATATGTCAAAACCTGTGGCATTATAAATAGTTTGGGCTAAATCGCTTGACACTTCGCCAATATCAATACGCCAATAATCATTTGCCGCATTGGTTACGACAAAATCAAAAAGAGCATCAATTAACTCTATGGCATTTGGAAAAGCACTTTTGGGCATAGCCTGATTTCTATTTCGGGGTAAAATTATCAAACAAGTTTTAGGAAAACGAAGTTATATTTTATGAATTTATTTTGTTTTTCATGTATTGTATTATTCACCCCCTCAGTAAAACCCACAAAAAACCTTGCAACGAACATTGCAAGGCTTTTGAATGTCAGATATACCTGATTTCTTACGAAGGGCAAAAGGGTTTGATAGGAATTAGACAAAGCCCCCTCAGTATAAAACTCAAAAACGATGTCGTTGTATTGCTTTTTGTATTCCTTTTTCCAAAAAACACTTATATTTGTAAAAAATAAAGAAGATGGGAATGTTAACAAATGCTCAAATTGAATTACTTGAATTATTCAAACAAAATTTGAGACAAGATGAATTATTAGAATTGAAACGCCTTTTAGTGGCATTCAAAGCACAACGACTATCGGCTATGTTAGACGACCTTTGGGAAAAGAACGGTTGGACAGAAGAAACCATGCAAACATGGGCTGCTGAACACAACCGCACACCTTACCAATCTCAAAATAAATACTTAGCTAAACATACATGAGAGTTGTCATAGATACAAACATACTGTTACCCAGCTTATCGCCACGCTCAAAATCACATTGGCTTTTCGTGGACATTCTTGCAGAACGATTCGTTTTGTGCGTCACAACAGATATTCTGAATGAATATGCCGAAATTTTTGAACAAAAATTAGGTTTTCAAGCTGCTGATGCTGTCATGGATTTGTTAGAAACTTTGCCAAATTTACAATTGGTTGATAAGTTCTACTTCTGGCAAGCCATTGAACAAGACTCCGATGACAATAAATTTGTGGATTGTGCAATTGCAGCCCAAGCCAAATATTTAGTTACGGATGATACTCATTTC
>JANMJN010000098.1:0-2383 GCA_031371355.1 Saprospiraceae bacterium | reverse complement strand
GTAAAAACGTATAATCCGTTTTCTATATAAAAGTCTCCTACCTTTTCAATGTCATCGATCTTTCGTTCTTCAACATTGATTTTAGGGATATCCAGTTGTTCGTTTATTTTTTTTGTCATTTTTTTCTAAAAAATTATTATTATTTTTGCTTAATACATTCATCGAAAGCCTAAAAGTCATTGCCCCCTAAATACGCAAACAAGAACGTCCTTTTAAAATAAAAGAAATTATACGAATAATATTTTGGTTTATGAATACATTTCAATATTTTGCACCGAAAATTAGAATATGCCAATTATTTCATCAAAACTAAAACGCGCAAAAGTATGAGTTCAGTTGCTACAATTTTACAACAAAAGCCACGTGGTGTCATGTCTATTACGCCAAATACAAGCGTTTTTGAGGCGCTTCGGATTATGGCTTCAAAAAACATTGGTTCGGTTGTCGTCATGGATGACGGCGTTTATTTAGGCATCTTGACTGAACGGGATTATGCTCGAAAAGTCATTTTACAAGATAAACATTCCAGCGAAACGTTAGCAGGTGAAATTATGTCAACGAATATACCGCACATAAAACCGAGTGACAGCCATGAAAGTTGTATGGCTTTGATGGTTGAGCACAATGTGCGCTATCTACCTGTCTTTGACAATGGCGTTTTGGTGGGCATTATTTCGCTCATTGACGTTATTCAAGCGACTGTCGAAAAGCAAAAAGCGACGATTGGGGAGCTACAAAACTTTATTTCAAGCAATTTTGGATAATTATTTTCAAGAAAATAGTCCATCAAAAAAACAGCATTTCATTCAATTTTTTGTCACACAAAGTATCTTTACCCCATCGGTGAAGATACTTTTTTGTTTTTTGACCCTTGAATGATTGAAACAATAAAATTAACCCTACTTTTAATCGTTCAAACAATAACGAATACCTTTTCAAGATAATATTGTAAAATTATTTATTTAAAATTCATTAATAATGAGAAAATTACAAACACTTATATTCTTGCTCATTTTGTCAACGATGTCGGCTTTTGGTCAGAAAATTGAACTTGATGGTTATGTTTACGAAGAGCTAAATCGTGGTTTTTTAAACGAAGTTAAGGTGACTGTCTTAGATATAACAGGTATCTATATTGGCGAAACAGTGAGTGATTTAAGTGGTCATTTCGTTTTCGATGGCGTTGAAGCAGGCAGAGAGTATATTGTTCAATACGAAAAGAAAATTTTTGAAACTGCAAGAGATACTTTTTCAAGCGTTGGCAAAAAGGCGGGAGATAAGATTTTTTTGAAAAAACAAATTGAGCGTCAACCAGGTTATTTATTGGAGATAACACTGGCGGAGAAAAGAACTGATAAAGATTTAAATGTTGATGCTGTCAATGGCTGTCGAATAGAAGTCTTTAATATTACCCAAAATAAGCCTGAATTAGTCATTGACTCGGCAAAAAGCCCTGTTTTTTCCGTCACGCTACAACAAGGCAATCAATATACGATACTTGTTAGGAAGTCAGGCTTTTTTGCAAAACGTATGGATGCAAATGTCAATATCAATGGTTGTTATTTGTGCATGGATGGCTTTGGAACCGTTACGCCCGGTGTGACTGACAATTTGACTTCAGCTCGAAATAATAAATTAGGCACATTGTTGTCAAATATTGAGTTGGAGCGCATCGAAATGAATAAAAACATTGCGATTCAAAACATATACTATACTTCAGCATCCGCCGAATTAACTTTTGAAGCCCGTAAAGAATTGGATAAAGTCATCAGTTTGATGAAAAACAATGGTTCTTTGGTTGTTGAATTGGGTTCTCATACCGATTCTCGCGGTTCAGAAGTGTCGAATTTTAAACTTTCACAAGCACGTGCGCAGTCTGCTGTTGATTATATCACAGCTTCAGGTTGGGTAGATGGCTCACGAATTAAAGCTAAAGGATATGGTGAATCAAGACTGACCAATAAATGTGAGGATGGCACGCCGTGTAGCGAAGAAGAACATATTAGAAATCGTCGGACGGAATTGAAAATTACGGGCTTTACAAAAGATGCTAATCAAGACTTAAGTTTGGCAGAAATTGTCCACCAAGAACAAATCTTGGCTTTTGCACTAAGTGCTGAAAGCGACAAACAATACACATCTTCAGGGAGTGTTATTGCGCCACAACCCGTAGCCGTTAATAAAAAAGTTGAAACGCCCCCCTCAGTAAAACAGCCTTCAACGCCTCCTCCATCTGTTAAAAAGCCTGTTAATGACATAAAACCCCAACAAAAGCCCTCCCCTGCACAGGCTCAAATTAAAACAGAACAATTAAGTGTAACACCCAAAACAAGCGAAAAACCAAGCAAAACGGTTGATTTATCTAAAGAAAACGTTAAAGTTA
>JANMJN010000049.1:0-6454 GCA_031371355.1 Saprospiraceae bacterium | reverse complement strand
GGTGAAGCCACATTGAATATATACAATGCACAAGGCGGTCTTCAAGTCAGCCGTACCTACAAAGTTACTGAGGGGAGTCAATCGTTTACAGTCAATTGCAGGACATGGACAACAGGTTTGTACTTCGTGCAACTGAAAGTGAATGAAGAAGTGGTGTCGGAAGGGTTTTGATACAGCGATGAAAGAATGAAAAGAGATTCCTTCTAAACAACAAGAGCCGATGTTTCACACAGAAACATCGGCTCTTCTCATTTTTTCACTTCACTGTATAACGGAGTCCGACTATTTGTGTGTAAACACTTTATCTGATACCGTCCCATCAGGTGCTGTGACTGATACCAACCAGATACCTTCACCGGGTGCTAAGAAACTCATATCAGAATTTGTTTGGACATGGTTCAGAAGCTGCCCCATCAGGTTATAAACTCTGATATTGGTTTTTCCTTTAACATTGGATACAAAAATGCTGTTACCGTTTGCCCATACTTTTACAGAAGATTGCGGCTCAGGATTGTGTATGCCTGTGCTTGGGTCTTGGGTGATGAGCGCAGGGATAGGGTCCCAACCGTCCGTTCCTTTGGTAAAGTTTAAGGTCGTGATGGCGGTTCCGTCAGTCAGTGTTGGCGCAGTGAGTCTGGTTGACCAAGTCGCCCGAGCAGATGTATTATTTTCGCCCGACTTTTCGATAGTACCGTATTCATACATTTTATTTGATTCGCCGCCCAGTGTATTTTGCCATCCAAGAGGTACTATCAGCGATTTGTTTTCGCTACCTGGATAATTTGACGTTTCAATCGTCGTGTTGTAGAACACCACTTCGCTGGTTGTTGCCTGCCAAGGTCTGCCAAAATAACCTGGTTTTGACCTTGTGGCAGAAACAGTCTCTGTGCCAGGAACGGCACTTGTTACGGTACATTCAAACATCAAATAACCTCTTCCACTGCCTTGTTGTGCGGCTGTAATATAAGTTTGGTCGCCAGCGACATCACTCGTATTCATCGCCAATGCGGTCTTATAGAAGACGGCTGTCATACCGCCGAAAATATAATCAACAGCACCCATAGCTGAACCTTTATACATCACAAACCTTGAATTGACACCTCCAAAGAGGGCATCTTGCCGCCCTATGACCCGACATTTGTAAATAATGGCTTTATCTGTACCGTTGGCAATGGCAATGGCACATGCTCTTTCAACAAAACTTCTGTTTTGGACGGACGTATTGCCTTTCACTTTTGGTCGCGCTCCTTTGCTACCTACTGCCCATTCGACGACAACATCTTCCGATTCTTTTTTTGAAATGTACTGGTTATAAGAGTTTTCAAAAATGATGTCTTCTGCTACAAAACCACTTCCATAGACGACGACAGTCGCATTCCAATAAGAACCATTGGTTGTACCGCTTTGGTTTTCATAAGAAATAGAACCATTTTCTTTGTTGACTCTGAGGGCATCCGCATTCCATAATTGGTTGCTTTGGCTGTAATAATTGTAACCATAACCGTAATATGAGGTAACACGCACCGCATTCGGGTCTATGTCAACACCGCCGTTTCTTAGGGCGATACTTGGACTTGCGGCAGCATTTTTAAGCGTCACGTTATTCATATCTATGATGAGCATCTCTTCGTAGTTGTCAGGGTCTATCAATATCGTGACCCGCTCGTCGTTTGGTCTGCTCATACGTTTGACTACTGAAAGAGCCTCGTTGATGGTCTTGTTAGTTCTTGTCGTACCTACCAGAAGCGTGGCTGTATAAGGCAATATGTTGACTGTCTGAATATCCGTAAAATAGGTCGTTGCGGCTGATGAATCTACGAGAATAGACACATAACTTGCGGTATCACCGAGGTAATCGTATTTGACCTTTTCCAAGATTGTTGTACTTTGAGTGTTGGTTCTGGTAGGCGTTAGTCCATTGAAACTGAAACCTGCCGTGTAATAATATTCGACTATAATCCGATCGCCTTTGTTTACAGGCACTCTAATGATAGCCTGCGGCTTAGTAACAAGGTGTCCTTTGGCAATTTCATTGGCGATAGTTCCTTTGAAAAGCATCCCTTTGTAAGTCGTGTCGCCATTCGCTATTACCCTGTCTTCAAAAGACCAACGCGTTACAGGTTTAAAAGTAAGCGTCTTGGCTGTATCAAGGTCTTTAACTGTAAGATTAGAGGTAAGCGCTAATTCTATTGGGAATGCATCCAATCCAGAAACACTCATACGGTATGTGCCATTGCGCAGTCTTATATTCGCTAAATTGGTGAATGGATAGGTGTAGCCACTTTCATTAAGGTTTGAAAAAGTCAATGCCAGCTTACTCGTTTGTGCAGTCGTCAAGCCTTGTGCAACAATAGTAACTTTATAAGTTGGTTTTGCGACAAAAGTAATATTGGCTGTTGTAATGGCGGCGGCAATCGTGATGGTACTGGGCTGAATGATATAATCATTTACGCCATTTGCCTGAATGGTATAAGCGATATTTGGTTCAAGAGAGACCGTATATTTAGCAGTCGCTGCATCAATGACAGTCACGGGTACATAAATAGCATTGGTGCCTGCCGCAGGTACAAATTTAAGGGTGAGCTTGGATATAGTGGTACCAAGACCAGAAATAGTACCTTGAACGGTGTACAGTTCTACCTTCTTTATGGCAATCGAATGTGTTTTGGTTGTATCTGTGACTTGAAGCGTTTTGCCGTCAGATATGACATATTCACTAGCACCTTCAAGACTAAGTGCATAGCTGTAACCAGAAGGCAGTCTGATAGCAAAGACCGTGTCCACAGCCGTAGCTTTCCACGTTTTTCCTGCTGTATTGGTAAATACTATCTTGTAGTTTGCAGGAATACCAACGGCTTGAGTCCTATTAATTTTACCAGCTACGTTGATATACTTAGCATCCTGTCTGGATATTCTGTAATAACTTGGTTTGCCAATATTGTCAAATATTCTATATGCCCCCCCTTTTTTAGCCACAAAATCAAGGACACCAAGGTTACTGGTTATAGACACTGTATCGGTCTGAGCGATAGGGTCAGCTACATAAGTGAAATTAAGTTTGCCCGTTACATCTGCTCCGGTCACTAATGTCACCTTGTCGTCTTCATTTAACTGAAAACTGAGAAACCGACCAGCTGCTGCGTCTGCATTAACATATATCCTGCCTGTATAGCCTGTCGCATTTGCGATATTCTCGTCATACCGAGTCAAGGCAGTATTGGTCGTCCGTAGCCTGTCATTGGTGCCACCTGTCCAAGACAATGCACCTACATTCCAACCTGCGGGTAGCACATTGCCCGAGCTTCCTGCTGTGATTGCTGCGCCATACCATCCGTTGATGGTAGCGACATTGAGCCTGTTGTTATACTTGGCTGTATCAAGTTGGACTGCGCCCAAATCCCATACATCTATTTTGCCGTTTCCAACAATTCTTTGAGGTGCCATTTCTATATTGACCCCATGTAGATAGATTTCAGCCTCAGGAAAATTGACACTTTTAATGGTCGCTGTGATGGTACCTTTGTTGCCCGTATAGGCAAAATTGACAGGTAATCCGTCAACACCCCCCAAGTTTACCGCTCTGGTTATACCCAACACATTGCCGAGTGAGTCTGTATATTCAAATAGCGCATCAGCAGCCGAACCATAAGTGTCCACAAAAAATGTTACAATGGCATCACCAGACACTTTAAACTTGAACGAATTGCCTGGGAACATAACACCTCCATGCGCTGCGTCATGGTATCCAAACTGCCTTGCCGCTGTGGCTGTGTTACTTTGAACAGTTAATATACCGTCTTTTGACACATAAGTATTATACCTCAAAGCTTGATAGCTCGTCTGGGGCATTTCAGAACCATTGGCAAAATCATACTTATATGTTTTGCCAAATTCAGGCGCAAGGTGTTTGCTTTGGTCGTTGATTTTGAAAAGATAAGTCTTAGGATTAGTCGTCGCCGCGTTTTTATAAAAGACATAAATCGAATCCGCTACCAAGCGAACTGAATCAATATCGCCCGTAACAACAGGTCTGATGGCGCTTAGGTTTTTGCCCAACAGGTCAACCAGAATGGTGGATACTGAGGGGGTCGCACTGATAACTGTCCCTTTATTGAGGCTAACAGTGGCATTGCTGTTCACATCAGCCCCTGATGTCAAGGTTATTTTGACACTGTCAAGCGTTATAGTCCCCGTTTTGACCACCCATTGTGAAAGTGTAAATGGATAAGGAATCGGTACAATCTCAATATAAGGTATATAATTCGTCGCTGTAAAATCCAGTGTGACCGTACCCGCAGTGCCCACATAAATAAAATCAACTGTTACACCATCATTGCCGTAGTTACCTGCGGTTTGGGAGGGCGATGAAGTCCTATTAAAAGTACCCGTAGCGGATGATACACTGATAGTGCCATTTGAAAACTGGCTGCCACCAATCTTTATCGTTGAATTTCCCCCAACTTTCAATTTTATTTGGTTCCCTGTTTTAAGTATAGAACCGTGCTGTGTGCCATTGTAACCGTAGGCATTGTTTGTGCCAACGATCACGTCAATCAATCCCACACTCAAATTGGACTGACCATTCGTATTCGTCGGGATAATGCTGCCATCGCGCAAATCAAAATAATAAACGATGTTTTTTGCCGACGTAGTCGCTATACTGCCTTTTTGTGCAGGAATGATTTCAACCTGTGGTAGGTAGAGGTCATTGCCCGTACCCGCAACCAGCGTAAAAGTCAAGGTTTTGGCTTTTCCACTGTAAGTAAAATCATATACATCGGAGAGGTCGGTGACAACTTTGGTGTCTTGAACGCCCAAGTCCGCTCTGACGTCTGCCTTACCTTCCATTTTGAGTCCCGAATACTGTGACCCCAGAAATCTGATGGTGCAACTACCCGACACATCTATCGTGATCGTGCCGTTGACCTTCATATTCAATCCGTAGGTCGTGCCGTGATGGCTGTATGTACCCGCCAATCTCAACTTGCCGTCAGGGCTTTGCCCTGCGGTAATGATGCTGCCGTTCTTTAAATCGTACAGTACAGTACCCGTAAACTGTCCGTACAGGCTCGATACCGATACCATGATAAGTGTCATAATAACACAATTAATTATCCTTGTCATTTTAGTTTGTATTTGATAATTTTAGAAAAAGTTTTAAAAATATAATATTGTGATATTCGAAAACTTAATTTTAAAACCCTACAAATTAAAAGTTTAGGATTGTTGATATTTTATAAAACAAAATTTTTATAAAAAAAAAGTTGATTGACATAGTTGGAAAGAGAAAAAGGCAGCTGATATTTGAGTTGGAACAAAAAAATCAAACTGCCGATATGAAAAAAAACTTTTCACCGAAGTAAGAAACGGGCTAAAAAGCCTGTATGAAGATGCCACGACCAAGGCGGCAAAAAAACGACTTAGGACGCTAAGTAGTTTAGTGACGGGTATGTTGTATAGCAAAAGTAGCCATTTGTCACACATTAGTAAGGGCTTACCCCAAAATATCAAAGCGGCGAGCCGTGAAACGCATGCGAAGCGTTTTTTAGAAAATAATCATACGGATTTTAAAGTTCACTATTTGCCATTTTTGCGCAGTTTTATCCTTAAAACACTTCAAAACAAGGTCAAAGATGGCAAAAAATTAGACATAAATTTAGTGATTGATGGTTCGGTTATGAATAGCCAACATATTGCTCTAATGGTCAGTATGGTGGTCGGTAAACGGGCTATTCCTATTTGCTGGGTGGTCAAAAAGGGTAAAAAAGGTCATTTTGATACCCAAATGCACTTGGCTGTTATAGAGCAAACCGCCGATATTTTTAAGGGCATCTTGTCTAAATTACCTGCTGATATTCATAAAAACAGCAAAATAACCTTGCTCGGGGATGGTGAATTTGATAGTGTTGATTTGCAACAGCTTTGTCGCCAAGAGTTAAATTGGGATTATGTTTTTAGGACCTCATCCGATTGTCTGTTGTACGAAAATGACGATGTTTTTCAGCCAAAGCAACTCTGTGTCGACAAAGGGGAGACCTTCTTTTTCATTGAAGGGGTAGATTTTTCTGAAAAACGGTTCAAAGATATCTCCTTTTTATATTGGCATGATGTCCAAAAATACAAAGACCCCTTGTTTTTGGTCAGTAATTTGGATGACCCGTTCAAAATTATGGACGCTTACCAAAAAAGATTTGCGATTGAAACGATGTTTAAAGACTTAAAGTCAAGAGGTTTTAACCTGCATAAAAACAGGTTAACCAAAATCATCGCCATACAAAATTTGATTATGGTCGCTGCGCTCGCATTTTGTTTACTCATGAACTTTGGTGAACAAAATAAAGATAACTCATTGAAAGACAATATTAAACGTCCTGATAAAAACACTTATTCGGTATTCTCTTTTGCTTTAAACCTGCTCCATTATTGCTTATTTAATGCAGAAGAGTTTTCTTTC
>JANMJN010000023.1:0-2255 GCA_031371355.1 Saprospiraceae bacterium | reverse complement strand
AAACTTTCGCCTACGGCTAAAGTCCGCTCATATGTCCAATCTTTTTCTTGGTCAAGTACTTGTTGAATGGTTTGTTCATTAGCTTGCGCCGTTGATTCTATGTCTTTTTCACTATTAACGTTTGATTTGAGGACATCATCTCCTTCTTTTTTATCGGATAGGCTTATTGCTGTTACCGTTGGTTTTGCCTTTGTTTTCGTTTGTTCCAAAGGTGTTCCTTCCCTACTCGTCCTGCGTTCTATCATTTCAAAAACTTCTGAAACAACGGGTTCAAAAAGGGCGGCAAGGCGTTCCCTTTCTGGCAAGGGCTTTAGGATTTCCGTCCATTCATGCCGTAAAAAAGCCTTTTGTTGGGCAAGGACTCTAAGCTCATTGTCGCTTTTTCGTTTTGCTTTAAATCGGTTTTTATCGCCTTCTTTTACTGTCCCATCTTGTTCTTTTTCCCCAAAAAGCCCCCCCTCAGTATCTGCACCCTTTTCTCGCTTATCCGCGTGTAAAAAGCCTTCTGCAAATAGTTTTTGTTGAAAAAAAGAAAGCAAATGCTGCATAAAATCTGCTTTGCTAAAAGTCTTTCGCTCTAATTGCCCTATGAGTTTCAATAGAAATTCAAGCGTTGTAAAGTTCTGATAATCAAATACTTGTGCCTCCTGTATTATATTTTCAAAAACAGGTTGCCAAAGTGCAAAATGAAGGGCGCGGCTGTCAAAAAGTGAAACAGACAATGCATTTCTAAAACCATCGTTGCGCAACAAAGCCTCAAAAATCTTTTGTCCATTCTTTAATTCTGACACTGATTTGCCTGAAATGGCTTCTATGAGTTGTCCTAAAAAAGCAGCGTCATGTTGTCGAATTAAGCGTTCGATAATGAGGGGGTCAGCTGCTAAAGTCCGTTTCAAAGTTGATAACGCAACGGAAGAAGAGGCGACAGCATCTAAAACATCCTTCTGCCAAGTCTCAAAATCGCCTATGGCAAAGGGTTTTTGACCCGTTTTGATAAAAGTCAACCAAGCCGTGAAACCATTTTCAGTCAAAGGCAATTCCTTCACCACTGCATCGGTTGGTCTTGGAAACAGCCGCCGCCGCATAATTTCTTCGACAATGGCGCGACAGACTGAGGGGGTCATAACCTCTTGCCAATGCGTCATTTTAGACACTTTTAACTCAATATCAAGGCGTTCCAATCGCAAAACCACATGAGAAGGCACTGCCGCATCTAAGGCACTACCGAGTTCTGGCAATAAGGCGTGCCAAAACCAATCACTCACCTCTGTTTGCAAAGCGAAACCATCTGCAGTACGAGGTGCGCGAATATCAAGCGATGTTTTACCTATTTGATGGTTCATTTATTTTAATGGTGAATAATGTAATGGTGAATGGTGAATCGAACACTGTGTTCGAGGAACTTTGAAAGTTCGCCGGACATGAGCAATGAATCATACTCCATAAGCCTCAATCGTCATTGCGAGGAACGAAGCAATCTCTTAGTTTATCACAGACCACCAAAAGAGTCTGCGAACTACCAAACAGATTGCTTCGCTCCACTGCGTTACACGCGCAATGACGTGGTTGTTTTTATAGTGCCAAAGTAGAATTACCTAACCCTTTGTTATAGCCTTACTCAAACAATGACAATAACATATCTACCGTCGCACTATTCTCAGCCGTCCGAATACCCTCTACTTGCCACTTATCTTTCAAATCATTGACATTCAAAGTTTTATATGACTTCAAAGTTTCAAAGACCGCTTGCACATGCGTCCTCACTTGTTCAGAGATACCAGCGGCTTGTAAGTCCGTGAGTTTATCGAACAAAAAGAAAACAAGGTTTTGGACTATCGCCTGTTGACTCGCATTGACCTTTCCTGTTTTCTTACTCGGCAAAGTGGACTCAATGACTTGCTGCCAACGCCCCATCTGTTCATCCAACTTCGTCGCATCGTGTTGAAAGCCAGAGATAAAGGTCAAAGCGGCATAAATTTTATCATCTGCTTTGTCGTTTGGCTCTGCCACAGCCGCCATTTCGAGCGCCGTTCTGTAGTCCCGTTGGCGTGTGCGCAGTTCTTTGAGAGCGGCGGCAGGTTCGACAACTGAGGGGGTCTCCTGATCAGCTAATAATTCTCTGACATTACCTTCTGGTGTAGGTGCATCCGTATTGCCTCTTACAATAACAGGTTGTCGCTGAATCGTAACCGTAAGTTGTGCCGATTTTGAGAGCGCACCACGTATAGCCGTGAGCTGCATCACGTAGGTTTTTG
>JANMJN010000006.1:0-5083 GCA_031371355.1 Saprospiraceae bacterium | reverse complement strand
ATTCGGAGCTAAGACAAGTTATGTTAAAAGTGATAACGACATTCATTTCTACAACACCATTGACGGTAAACGGGCTTTGGATATGTCTATCACAAACGACTTTATTTACAATGAAAACATCAATGCCGTTTATGGCAATTTGTCGCAAGAATTGAAGGGTGGTTTAAGTTATCAAGTCGGTTTAAGGGCTGAAAACACCAATATTAAAGGTGAGCAGGTGACAACTGATACGAGTTTTACACGTCACTATACGAATTTATTTCCAACAGCTTTTGTGATGAAAAAGTGGGGTAAAAAAGATAAACATGCTGTTCGCGTATCATATAGCCGTCGTATTGACCGCCCGAACTATCAAGACTTAAATCCATTTCGTTTCTTTTTGGATAAATATACATTCCAACAAGGCAATCCGAATTTGACCCCTCAGTATTCTAACAATTTTGATGTCAATTACACATTTATGGGTGCTATGTCTTTTGGTGCTAACTATAGTAAAACAAATGATGCGATTACATTTGTTATAAAACAAGATGATGCTAAAAAACAATCTTTTGTAACAAATGAAAATTTAGCGACAAAGACAAATTACGGTTTGTCATTGAATGTGCCAATTCCGATTACAAAAAAATGGATGATGACCAACAGCATTAACTACTTTGTTAATCGCTATGAAGGCAAATATTTAGGGGATGATTTGGATTTAAAAATTCCTGTTTTGAATCTTAATATTCAAAATCGGATAACATTGCCAAAGGATTGGTCGGCAGAGGTAAGTGGTTTTTATGTCTCAAGAGCCACCCAAGGTTTGTTCGTTGGCAATGCGTTATGGGCTATGAATCTGGGTGTTTCCAAGCAATTAATGAACAAAAGGCTCTCTTTACGCCTCAATGCCCAAGATATTTTCTGGACACAACGGTTTTCAGGTCAGTTGAATTTCCAAAATGTGGATGTCATGGTCAAAGGTTGGGGCGATAGCCGCCAAGTCCGTTTCACAGCGAGCTATCGTTTTGGTAATCAAAAAGTACAACAAGCCAGAAGGCGCAGTGGCGGTGCTGATGATGAGCAAAATCGGATTCAGAAAAATGGCTAATTCATAATTCAACAAATGTTTTTTTATACTAATTTAGTTTAAATACTGAGGGGTTGTTTTTAATACCCCTCAGTATTTTTTATTTAAATTTTAAACAATAACAATTATAAATCATGTTAAATAGCTTATTCTCTTATAAAACAATAGCGATTTTATGCATATTGATGATGGGTAACAGCATAAATGCACAAATCAAAAATAATTCTTTAGAGCATCGAGAATTGTATAATCAAATAGCCCATTTAGACAGCGTTTTATTTAATGCCTTTAATACACAAGATATAAAAACTATGAAAATGAAGTTTACCGAAGACCTCGAATGGTATCAAGACAATGGGGGTTTATTGTCTTATAAAACTGTTATGGACAATTTTCAAGCAATGTTTGAACGATTTAAAAGTTTAAACACACCTATACGGAGAGACCTCGTCGAAGGCAGCCTCGAAGTGCATCCCATTAAAGATTATGGCGCGATACATATTGGCAAACACACATTTTGTCATTGGGAAAATGGTAAAAATGACTGTGGCACTTTCAAGTTTTTAATGATTTGGCAGAAAAAGGAGGGTTTATGGAAAATCAGCCGTGTAGCGAGTTACGACCATTAGTTGCATTTACAAAAGAAAATGTATCATAAAATATTGGTAATCAATAATTTAAAAATTCTTCGTGCTTCATTCTACATTCCACATTTCCTATTGTAATTTTGTTCCCAAAATAAATCTATGCAGTCTCAATTCTCAACATACTTTACGCTCGGACTTGACCACATCACCGACCCAAAAGGCTATGACCATATTATTTTTATAATTGCTTTGTGTGCCATTTATCGGCTTTCAGAATGGCGAAAAGTAGCGGTTTTGGTCACTGCGTTTACAATAGGTCACAGCCTCACGTTGGCGCTCGCCGCTTTGCAAATCGTGACCCCTCAGTATAATATCGTCGAAAAGCTGATACCGATGACCATCATGGCAACGGCAATTTACAATGTTTGGAAAAATAAAACGTCTCATACAAAGAAAATAACTTTTTCTAAGTCCTTGAATATCAATTATTTATTTGCGCTAATTTTTGGTTTGATTCATGGCTTAGGCTTTTCAAATTATTTTAGAGAACTATTGGGTACAGAAAGCGATATTCTTGCGCCCCTTTTTGCGTTTAATATCGGTATCGAAGCCGGTCAATTGAGTATTGTCGCAATCATATTGTTGTTTTCATTTTTAGCATTTAATGTCTTAAAAATTTCGCAACAATCTTGGACGCAATTTATCAGCGGCGCGGCGTTTGGTATTGCAGTTACTTTACTTTTATAAAAAAACTTTACATGAAAATCATTTTATTCAGTTTGGCTTTATTATGGAATTATGAGATTGTGGAATCTGTAAATCTCCATGCTTTCCATATTTCCAAAACCGATATGGTCTTTCAACCCACAGAAAAATCAATGCAAATAACGATGCATATTTTCATTGATGATTTAGAATCGGCTCTTGAAAAACAAGGTTTATCAAAGTTATTTATCGGTACTGAAAGAGAAAAACAAGAAGCTAACAGTTTGATTTTCAATTATTTGCAAAATAGTTTTGCAGTTCAGCTCAACGGTAAAAAAACAGCTTATACTTGGGTTGGAAAAGAAACTACGAAGGACAAGCAAGCCTTGTGGATCTATTTGGAAATAAAAAACATTCGAGAGGTCAGGAACATTTCGGTCGAAAATCGAGTTCTAACGGAAGTGTTTGCTGACCAAAAAAACATTGTGCAAGTCAATATTCCTTCAAAAAAGCAAGGCTATTTTCTATTATCAAAAAGTAAAACGATGGATTCTGCTTCGTTTTAAATCATTGGAAATGAATCAGTTATTAAAACAAATATTTATCTTACCGATTCGTGCATATCGGCTTTTAATTTCACCGCTTCTGGGTCCAAGTAAGTGCCGATATTCGCCCACTTGCTCACAATATATGATAGATGCGGTCATGGAATGGGGCATACTGAGGGGGGGCTGGATGGGGCTGAAACGTATTTTTAGGTGTCATCCATGGTCAACACACGCACATTCTGACCCTGTTCCGAAACGGATTCGGTGATTCGGTATTAGGATATTAGGTATTCGTAGATTCGATTAGAGCAGCTTAAATACTGAGGGGGATATAGAATTACGAAATCTTATGCCCTACTTTGAGCAATTTCCGCTTGGCTTTTTTGTCATTTTGAGCGAAGCGAAAAAATCTGTTCTTTTAAAGAATAACAGCATAATTTTAGCACATTTAGATTCTTTCACTGCGTTCAGAATGACAAAAACAGATTGTTATTTTTCAAAGTAAAAGTTACTGTCTTATTTTTAAAATTAAACATAAAATATTGAAAGCCAATTATTTAACTTTCATATTTTATCATTCATATTTCATATTTAAAAAAGATATTTTGACAAACGATAAAAGTATAAATTTTAAAATCGGTACAGACGAGCGCGGAAAAGGGCTTGTGAAAACCGAAGAACAAGCCATTATTATCGGTCTTATTTTACCGAATCAAACGGAGGAACAAGTGCTCGAATATTTCGATGAACTCGAATTTTTGGCTTTAACGGCAGGTGCAAAAACCATAAAAAGATTTACACAGCGTCTGGCGCATCCTGACACACGCCTATTTGTCGGTAAAGGAAAATTGGAAGAAATAGCCGCTTATGTGCAATCGCATCCTGACGTGACGATGGCAATTTTGGAAGACGATGTGTCCCCAAAACAGTATGCAAATATAGAAGAAGCATTGAAAATCAAGGTTTTAGACCGGTCTTCTTTAATACTCGATATTTTTGCACAACGTGCACAAACGGCACAGGCGCGAACACAAGTGGAATTGGCGCAACTCCAATATTTGTTGCCCCGACTGAGGGGTATGTGGACGCATTTGGAACGTCAGCAAGGTGGTATCGGTATGCGTGGACCGGGTGAAAAAGAGATTGAAACAGACCGCCGAATTGTCCGTTTTCAAATTGGGTTGTTGAAAAAAGAACTCGAAACCATTGACCGTCAATCACAAACACAACGAAAACAGCGTGGGGCAATGATTCGTGTAGCGATGGTCGGTTATACGAATGTGGGCAAATCAACGCTGATGAATACATTGGCAAAAGCCGATGTTTTTGCTGAGAATAAATTGTTTGCGACGTTAGATACGACTGTTCGCAAGGTTGTTTTCAATGCCATGCCGTTTTTGTTGAGCGATACTGTTGGTTTTATTCGCAAATTGCCGCATCATTTGGTCGAAAGTTTCAAATCAACGCTGGACGAAACGCGAGAATCGGACATTATTATACACGTAGTGGACATCGCACATCCACAGTATGAAGACCAAATTCGGACAGTTCAAGCAACGCTCAAAGACCTCGGTGTGGACGATAAACCGACTTTGATGGTGTTCAATAAAATGGATCTTTACCGCGAACGTTATTTTGATGAACTCGTTGATACGGAAACAAAAGACAATATCGAAGCTGAATTATTGGAAAATTTGACCAATAAATACGGCGAAAGTGTCATTATTTCTGCTTTTTCCAAGGAAAATTTGGATGAATTACGTGAGCGTTTGGGGCGTATAATTAAGGAGCAATATGTGGTGCGGTATCCGCATCAGACGCAGCAATGGTAAATTTTTAATCGGCTTTTCTTTCAAAAAATCTTATTTTTGTTTAAAAATCACGGATATGACGACAATACAAGCACCTTTAAGCAATTTGCAGCTTGAATTAGTTAAATTGTTTCGATATGAACTGCCAGATGAGCAGTTGTTAGAAATTCGTCGACTTTTAGCTCGTTATTTTGCTCAAAAAGTAACAGATGAGATGTCTCAACTTTGGGATGAAAAAGGATGGTCGGATGAGACAAATGAAGGATGGAAAAACGAAAAAATGCGTAGCCGAAAATGATGACAAAGGTTTCAAGGTTTTAAAAGACATTCCTTTCCCAAAGGTTGATGTTATAACGATTGAGC
>JANMJN010001364.1:0-3157 GCA_031371355.1 Saprospiraceae bacterium | reverse complement strand
GACCATGACGTTATCCGTCGTGCTGCGGCACAAAAATTAGGTATCAATCCACTGACTATCAGTGATTTACAAATCCTTCGACGTTCCATTGATGCACGTGGACGGGATGCTGTTTTTCAATTAAGAATTGCCGTTTATACTGAGGGGGGACATTTTTCTCCTGAACCAGCCCTTTTAAAAAACTTTAAAAATGTAGCCGATGCACCGCGTGTCCTCATCGTCGGTGCAGGTCCCGCAGGTTATTTTGCTGCTTTGGAATTGATAGAATTAGGACTAAAACCCATCATTTTTGATAGAGGAAAAGACGTACGCACCCGCCGCCGTGACCTTCGCGATATTCAGCAATTTGGCATTGTCAATCCACATTCCAATTACTGTTTTGGCGAAGGCGGTGCAGGAACGTATTCCGACGGAAAACTTTATACAAGAAGCCATAAACGTGGTTCGATTGAAAAATCCCTCAAACTCTTTGTCGAGCATGGCGCAACGTCCGATATTTTGATTGATGCTCATCCACATATTGGTTCCAACAAATTGCCACAAGTCGTTCAAAATATTCGTGAAACCATCCTTCATTTTGGCGGCGAAGTCCATTTCGACAGCTTTGTAACAGACTTTATACTGAGGGGGGGCAAAATTCATGGCATCATTACCAACGAAAAAGAGGAGCATTTTGGCGAAGCCGTCATATTGGCAACAGGACATTCCGCACGTGACATTTACTACCTTTTGCATCGAAATAACATCAAAATCGAAGCAAAACCCTTTGCGCTCGGTGTACGCATCGAGCATTCCCAAGCCTTTATTGATGAAGTGCAATATAAAAAACGGGAACGCGGCGACCTTTTACCTGCCGCCAGTTATTCGTTGGTATGTCAAGTCAATGGACGTGGTGTGTTCAGTTTCTGTATGTGTCCAGGTGGTTTGGTTGTGCCTGCATCAACGGCACCCGGCGAAATTGTCGTGAATGGTATGAGTATGAGCCGCCGCGATTCGCCATTTGCCAATTCAGGAACAGTCGTTGCCATTGAGTTAGAAGATTTGAATGGTTTTGAACAACACGGCGTTTTTGCCGGTCTTGAATTTCAAAAACAAGTTGAGCAAAAGATGTTTGGCGCAGGCGATGGCAGTCAAAAAGCCCCTGCCCAGCGTTTGACGGATTTCGCAAATCGTACATTATCAAGCAGTTTACCGCCTACTTCTTACATTCCTGGGCTTTTGAGTGCGCCTGTGCACGAACTTTTACCCCCCTCCGTATTTCACCGTCTTCAAAGCGGTGTGACGCAATTTGGTAAAATGATGAAAGGTTACATGACATCAGAAGCCAATGTCATCGGCACGGAAAGCCGAACCAGTGCGCCTGTACGAATCCCACGTAATGCTGTCACTTTGATGCACGACGATGTACTGGGTTTGTTCCCTTCGGGTGAAGGAGCGGGTTATGCGGGCGGCATTATTTCGGCAGCAATGGATGGGCAGAATGTGGCAAAGGCTGTAGCGAATTGGATTTCCTAATAGTCAAACGTCATCGAAAATGCCGGAAAGCCGAACAAGCACTTCTCACGCACTTGTTTTTCAACTTTTTCAGGCACCATTGTTTCCCAACCTTCGTCGTCGTGCTTTATCATTTTAAGCACTTGAGTTGAGTAAATATGTAGATATTCAGCATGAAAACTGCGAATATCCTCAATATGCTTAGATTCTAAGAGGTGGCGATAAAGGAACTTGACACCGTCAGGAACAGGTATATTATCCGCCGTCATCATTTCGTTAGAGCCTTCCTGAAGCATTGGATAGACATAAACTTTGACATTTCGGGTAAACAATTCACCAAAAGCCGTCAGCAAACGACCGTCAAGGTTGTTGTAATATTTTTCGTTTATGGTATCCAACAATTGTTTAACACCTACAACCATGCCTAATTTCGGCACTTTATAGTCAGCGAGGTATCTAATCAATTTCTGATGTTGTTCACAATTTGTCACCATAACGGTTTGCCCCAAGGCGCATAATAAATCAGCGCGGTCAAGGAAATCCTGTTCATCGAGTGGTCCTTCCAGCATCAAATTATCAAGCGTAATTTCCGTTAAAAGGAAACTCCTCTTAGCATCTACATCTTTTTCACTGCGAAATTGCTCCCAACTTGACCGAATCATATCTTCATTGACTAAGGTCACAGGACGAAAAGAACCGCGCACGACTAAGACATTTTTCCGATATAAAAACTCCCCCGCTTGCATATTCCGTTTGTCTGGTCCGAAAATGGCGACGTCTGACATCTTGTGTTTTATCAGCCAAAGGCTCAACAAACGATTGTCGAGATGTGTAAAATCGGGACCCGTCAAGCGCACCATGTCAATCGAGATACGCCCTTGCAAACTATCCATCAAAGACTGCAACAGTACCTCTACGTTGTTGTGGTAACGAAAAACGCTGTAAATCATATTCACCCCCAAAATACCAATCGCTTGTTGTTGAATCCTATTTTCACCATCAAGCAACTTGACGTGAACGACCAGATCATTGGGCTTACTATCAGCATGGAGTTGAAAACGCACACCGAGCCAACCTTCGCCATTGATGGTTTTTGTAAAATTGATAGCCGTTACGGTATCAGAAAAAGCAAAAAACCGTTGGTGCGGGCGTTCATGCCGCAAGCGTTCTTCCATCAATACATATTCATGGTCAAGCATTTTGTACAAACGGTTTTCGCAGACATAACGACCGCCTGGCTCAACGCCGTAAACCTCGTCGGACACCGTTTTGTCATAAGCGGACATGGTTTTAGCAATCGTTCCGGCGGCTGCACCGACCTGAAAAAAGTAGCGTGCCACCTCTTGACCTGCTCCGATTTCAGCAAAAGTGCCGTAAATATTGTCATCGAGATTGATTTCCAAGGCTTTCTGCTCGGTCTCTCGACTTTGGCGATGTATTTTTGATTGGCTCATGTTTTAAGCGTTTTTCTTTTGGCAAAAATAATAAGTTTTAGGATTTTAATATTTCTTATTCTGTTTGTCTTAAATAAAAACATGAGCAGAGGTGAAATCCTATTGATACGAAAATAGCCCCCTCAGTAAAAAAGCCGTCTCGATTTATCGAGACGGCTTTTTTACTGAGGGGGCTATTTTAGCTAACTTATCCCGCAGTCGCTCGTTTC
>JANMJN010001332.1:0-4972 GCA_031371355.1 Saprospiraceae bacterium | reverse complement strand
GTTAGCACCCAATGAAGAAGCGATTTATCAGAACCTTTTGACAAGCGAAAAGTTCATTTACGTTGGCGAGAACGCTACTTATGAAGACATTTTTTTGAAAGTCAAAACCAACGATGGCAAGGTAGGTTGGGTGCCTCAATCCGCCGTTGAAATACGTGAAAAGACCGTTGTTGAGCGCATTGTTCACAATCGGCTGTGCTTTCATCCAGATGAACCTTTATGCGGTTTTGATAAATATTTAAGTGGAAAAGTATTGTTTTTCACGGTTGCTAAAGATATTATATATAGCAGTGTTTATGAAAATTTGGAACTTATTGATGTCCGCATTAAAAAGTATATTGAACAAAATCTGGATCACAACAACTACAATGACATCTTGCACACAGTACAAGATTTGGTTTTTGAAGACCGCACAAAAGGTATCCATCGCTTGAATATTCCGCCGAGTTGCGATATCGGAGAATATTGGAGAGACAGAATTTATTATGCCCGGAATTTGGGTAAGCTGCGTTCACAAAAAACAAATCAGGATTTTCCTGATGTCGTCATTGATTATAACGCACCGATTGCAAAAGACAAGAATATCGTTGAAAACAATATCGAAAATAAGCCGCCATCTGTTATTAACAATGAACTTAAACCCGTTGAAACGAAAGTTGAAAACACAACACCGCCTGTTGTAAGCACTGAACCGAAACCCGTTGAAACGAAAATAGAAAATACAACACCACCAGTTGCGAACAATGAACCAAAACCTTTTGAAACGAAAATAGAAAATACAACACTACCAGTTGTGAACAAGGAACCAAAACCTGTTGAAACGAAAGTTGAACCTAAAAATACTGAGGGGGGGCAACCGCCTATTAATTTTTCTGTCGGCGATGATAAAATGAAAATGTCATTTAATACCGCACCCGGTTTTATTCCGTTAGAAGATTATGACCCAACAGGTAAACCGTTGATATTCAAAGGCATGGTTATAAATGAATACATTACGCCTTTTGAATTTACAGATATTGACAAAAACCCGATTCGCCAACAAGATTTTGTCGGTAAAGTTATTGTCCTCAATTTTTGGGCAACCTGGTGTAGCCCTTGCAAACCAACAATGGAATACACCCAACGTTTAGCCAATAAATACAGCGATAAAGAGGTTGTTTTTATGTATGTTTCAGCCGATTCTGATGCGCCGACTTGGAAAGAATACCTCAAAGAACACCCCATGAAAGGTATCCAAGGCTTAGACGATAACCGATTGCTGCGTATCAACTTGCGTATTCAAGGTGTGCCTAATTACTTCATTGTGGACAAAACAGGGCGTGTGGCTTATAACTCCATCATACAATCGAAATTCAGTGCAGAGGAAATGATTGATATTTTGCTCAAATCGCCGTAGAAAAGCAATTTATGATACGCAAAAAGAAAAGCCCATTGATTTTTTTCATTTTGACTTCGTTTTGATTCAAACTGCATATTTCTATCCATGATGAATAAGGGAAAAAGGTACCCCTCAGTAATATTGTACATTTTAATTGAGTAAAAACTAAGAGGTCGCCAACAATCCCCACAAAGCAAGCGACCTTTTATTTCTTAGTCATCAAAACGTGCTATATCATTGACCTTAGTCATTTTCCTAATTTGTTGTTTTTATCTATTTCAATGCCTTTTCGAGTATTTTCCGTTTTGAAACACACAAATCAACGAAAAATAGCAACACCAAAACCAAGTTATTGACGATTGGTAAGCCCAGCATGACGATTGGTAAGCCTATAATGACAAATGGTCATTTTGAAAGTTAGTTAACCTTCAAGGAATTTGATTCAAAAAAGGACTTTGGGGCTCATTTGGTTTATTGTTTGACCCAGACACAGGTGTTGGTATGGATACAGAAAAGTGGAAGCAACAACTACAAACGCAAACGTTACAGTCCAAAGAAGGGACTGCTAAAGAAAAAGGCACTGGCTTAGGCTTGTTTTTGGTGAAAGAAATTGTGGACAAAAACGAGGGTTCGCTACACATCGAAAGTGAACAAGGTAAAGGCACAACGGTTTCGGTTACTTTTAAAAAGCAATCCCAAAATTGACATAAGTAAGCACTTTTTGTGCTTGGTCGCTGTATGCCAAACTGAATTCTAATGGACCAATAGGCGTGTCGTAAGCAAAAGTCAAGGCATGACCAGATAGCCAATTATCGAATTTAAGTTTTCTATCCTTGCTGATAAAATTGTTTACCAGGGCATTTGTTTTGGCAATGATGTAGGCGTTTTTTGCAATCCTATAATTTAAACCCAACATAAAAGTTGCTACACTGGGCGTACTAAGGGTCGTCTCTTCTAAGCCCGCAAACACAATTTGATTCCTGACGGTTTTCACTAATCCACCCACCTGAAAATTATTGACTAAATTTTGTTTGTAATTCAAGTTGATACCTGCTTGAAATAAAGTAAATAATGTCAACCGATTGGCAACGGGTGCATATGTCTCTAAATGAACCATAAAACGCTGGTAATTGTCATAATTTATATCCAAAGAGTCCGTATTTGAAACGGGTATGCCGTTAGCAAAAAAGGTTATATTCGGTTTTTGATTATAAACCAGTCCAAACTCCGCATTGAACTTAATGCCTCTTTGAGGATAAACACTCTTGTCCAATCTATTGACCGCAAGCGAAGCGAAAGTGGTCAGAAAGCTATTTCTGCCTTTTGCCTCCAAACTGGAAAGAATTAACGGTTTAAAATTGATAAGTTCGTATCGTGTGCCAACACCAAGCGCAATGCTTCCGAAACCTGATTGTTGTATTTTTAACTCGCCCAACGTATAATTTTGTTGATACTGCCCACTTTTTACAAAACCCGTATAAGTATTTATCTTAAAATTCTCAAATTGAAATTTAGGGATAATGGCAAAGTTCTTACCCTGTCCAAAATATTGCAGATGCTCACCTTTAAAACGGAAGTTTTCGCCGATACTAATCGTAACCAAACTTTTAGAATAGGGCGTAAAAAAATCACGTGTCGTCAAGTTAGCTATAAAACTGATGCCGGAGAAAGGATTGTAATGAAGCCCGAGTTTGGCATAAGTTGAAGGGTTTTCTTTGACCTCAAATACGATTTTAGCAGAATCCCCTTGTAGTGGCTCTAAAAAATAGTTAATGCTGCTGTACGAGCGCGTGCTATAAACACGACGTATCCCTTGGGAAAGCCCTCTTTCTGAATAGAACTTTTCGTCATGGAAATCCATGGTATTCAAAAAAAAGTCTTTTGTCGTTTTTTTAAGACCCTTAATGTCACAGCTATTGATAAAAAAAGAGTCTTTTTTGGACAATTTATCCGATTGAACTGGTTGTACACCATAAATACGGTTTAAAGAGTCGGCAAGGTGTTTCAATACGGGATATAAGTTTTTTCCTTCTGTTATGCCAATTTCAATCAACTTTTCGGCATCACTAAAACTGCCCATGGAATAATCTTCAATGGGTAACGGAACGAAAATATCGCAGAGTGGAACTTCTTTATTATAGTCTTCTGCCTCTCTAAAAAAAGCCAATTGCATCAAAATATCAAAGGCAGAGTTCAGTTTTTCTTTGGGTGTTAAACCCGTCGAAACACTCACGCCAATCACCATATCTGCACCCATTTCTTTGACATCTCTCACAGGGAAATTCCGTATCAAGCCGCCATCCACCAACTTTCGTCCATCATATTCAACGGTAGTAAATACTGAGGGGATAGCCATACTCGCCCGCACCGCCGAAGCAATATCACCTTTGTCCATCACCACCGCTTGCCCATTCGAAATATCGGTTGCAATACACTTAAAAGGAATAGGGAAATCGTTAAAATCCTTAATACACAGAACACCATAGTAAAGTTCCGAGAGCTTATACCACAACTCTTGTCCTTCAATAAAGCCACTTGGCAATTTTAGTTTGTTATTGATCAGAGGTAATTCGACAGCATATTTGCCATATTCTTCTTTTTCAGCCATTGACAAAGAGCGGAAAGAGAGTTGATTGCTCAACATTAAATCCCAGTCAATTTTTTTGGCAATGTCTTCAATCTGTTTACCCGAATAACCGACCGCATACAATGACCCTACGACTGCACCCATACTTGTGCCCGTGATGTAGTCAATTTTCAATCCAGCAGAATCTATGGCTTTCAGAATACCGATGTGTGCCAGCCCTTTTGCGCCACCGCCGCTTAAAGTTAGACCGATTTTAGGGCGAAGGTTTTGTTGCTGAGCGGTAAGTGATAGTAGGTTCAAAAAGCAGATGAATAGCGTAATTGTGAATCTCATTATTTAATTGATATGTTGTAAAGACTTTTCTTGGACCACAGGTCTAGCTATGCAGCTACTATTGAAAAACGCAATTTACAGCTTTTAATTATGAAATCCGTTTAACCCGCTTGCCAAGCAAAGCCAAAGCAACGCCTAAAATAATCAAAGCACCCGCGCCAACCAGCCGTATGGTGATATTTTCAGAAAGAAAAACAACCCCACCCCATGCCGCCAGAATCGGCACAAGTAATTGTAACAGAGCAGCTTGTGTCGTCGTCAAACCGCGTAAAGCCGTGTACCAAATGGCATAACCCATACCCGAAGTTACCGCACCCGATAAACAGGCGTAAACCACCCCCTCAGTAGAAATGTGCATTTTGGACATCATAAACATAAAAACGACTAAAACTAAAGGAATGGTGCAGATAAAATTCAATGCCGTTGTTTCCAATGGGTCTTTTACACCACGACCGCGCAAGGTATAAAATGCCCAAGCGATACCCGCTATCACCATCAAAACAGCACCCAAAGGGTCAGGCGCAGACAAACCTGGGAAAACAAGATAAACCAAGCCGCCTAAAGCCACCATCAAACCCAACCATTCTGATAGATGTGGTCGATCGCCTTTCAAAACTGCCATAGACAGCATCGTGGTTTGTACAGTCCCAAACAAAATGAAAGCCCCCATGCCT
>JANMJN010001326.1:0-4539 GCA_031371355.1 Saprospiraceae bacterium | reverse complement strand
GTTAGCAGATATTGAAAGTCTTGTTGTTTACGATGAAGACGACCACCGATTATTTAATTTAGATGCTTTATTGACAAATATTTATACTTTGATATCGGGTGTAACAGACCTGTTGTCTAATCAATATTTTTCACATGCCGTCTTACAACATTCATTGAAAAGGTATCCAGAAGAAAACGAATTGAAAGCCGATGACATATAAACTTATACATAAAACGAAATATAAATACAGTGGACGAGTCAACAAATACAACGGTCTCGCTTGCTTACAACCACTGAATAATGATAGGCAAAAGTGCCCTACTTTTGACATCACTATTCAACCCGAACCCACCGAAATGAGCAGTCGGGTTGATTTTTTTGGCAATACCCTCCACTATTTTACGATTGATACGCCACACAAAGAATTAATCGTTGAAGCTAAAAGTCGTGTCGAAAGTCATTTTAGAGATTTATCCTTATTGAATCTCGATATTAATTGTGCTGATGCTGAGGCGTATTTCAAAAATAACTTTCTAATCAAAAATGACCTTGGACTCTATTTCATAAGAAGCCATTTCATTCATTGGGATCAAGAAATAAAAGATTTTGCGCAGCCGTCTTTTGTACCTCATTTACCCCTTTATCAATGTGTGCAGCACCTTTGCCACCGCATTTTCACCGAATTTGAATTCAATTCAAGATATACCGAAATCAATACGCCTTTAAAAGTTGTTTTGAGAGACCGCAAAGGTGTTTGTCAAGACTTTTCGCATTTAGCCATTGCATGCATCAGAAGTATGGGATTTCCAGCGCGTTATGTGAGTGGTTATTTAGAAACCCGCCCACCAGCAGGTAAAGCAAAGCTTCAAGGTTCGGATGCGTCTCATGCTTGGATTTCCGTTTTCATTCCCGAAGTCGGTTGGTGCGAATTTGACCCGACCAACGACCTCGTACCTCAAGAGCGACACATCGTTACGGCTTATGGACGCGATTATGGCGATGTCGTTCCGCTCAAAGGCATTATTTTTAGTGCAGGCGATCACAAGTTAAAAGTTGAAGTGGATGTGATTCCTGTTTTTGAAAATGTGTAGTTGTTTTTATAAAAATGTACAAAAGTCCCCCCCTCAGTATTTTGCATAAAAAAAGCGGGTGTCTCATGTTTGAGGCACCCGCTTTTTTACTTTTCGCCTTAAAGCAACACAATAACCGATGTTGTTTTGCTCCGTTTCACTTCCACATCTTTCTGGGTTTTGATTTCCCCATTAGGCAACGGTATTTCAAGAGAAAAAAGACCACTTTTGGCAAGTTTAAGCCGCGCGATACCTTTTTTATCGCTCGTTGCCGTCAGGTCGGAATCCAGAACGCGAACCGGTTGGTTCTCAACAGGTTTTTGCGTCTCACCAGATTTGAAAATCACTTTTATTTGTGCGACGCGCGGCCCTTTTTTTCCGACGCCCAAAGTGTCCAAAATTTCGGCGTAAAACTCATCGTCCTCACCAATAAACGCCGCTGCAACATTCAGGATTTGTTTTTTTCTGCTGACAGAATTTTCAAAAAAAGACGCTCTCTTTTTAATCGCTTTTTTCGTTTCTGCTTTTATCTCCTTGCCGATGGGTTGTTTCGCTTTGAATTCGGCAATTTGTGTTTCGATATCTACCAAATTCCCTTCGGTGATGCCATAATCTGCCCAATGTGCTGCCAATTTACGTGTTTCTGCGACCACTTCGGTGCAGACATTTGCGAAATCAGATGCCCGTGCCTTCGTAAACTTTTTTTTGAGTTCAGTGAGACTGGTTTCTAAAACGATATTTTGTGCTTCGGTGGCATGTCCAATTGTGACATTGCACAACCGACCCACAGCGGTTTTTAACGTTGATTGCACATTGTTTTTGTCGAGCGTCACACCTTTCGTAGATTGTTGGGCTTGGCTATCCACAGTGAGAACCGGCGCAATCTCTTGTTCCAATTTTTGAATGACGCGCCCAAAAGCAGGAATTAGGGCACTCTTTTCAGGATTTTTTTTCGATAAGACTATCAAATCCTGATAAATATCATGTTGTTTTTTTTCTGTTGCTCTCATTTTTAATACTGTTTAATTTTTTAATGAAATTTGATTTTTTATAGTTGAGTTGTATGTTTATTTGACTTTAATAAAATATACGGCAGTCTTTTCAAAAAGTTATATCTTATTTTAAAATAAGTATTAAAATGTATAAAATATTTTTTTGAATAAAAAAAAAGCCATGCAAACCCACGTTTGCAAAGCTTTTTTTATTCAGGACACCCCCTCAGTATTTTGCATAACAGTTGCCTATTTTAGAACTTAAACCTAACTTTGTAAAAAATAAAAGCGTTCTAAATATAAAATTGAATAACATGGAAAAAGCTCAAATGCCCGTAGAAGGTACAATTCCGAGTTTATTAGGTGGCTTTTCAGAGATGTCTCTGACAGAGTTGGAGTATTTTATAAAAGAACTAAACGCATTGGCTATTAGAAAACGGGCTGCGGATAAAGGTAAACGCGATAAAGTTTTATTGCGAAAAATTAATGAAACCGTATTGCCTGAACCGATTATGGAACGGTATCTATACTTGCAGGAAAAAATAGAAGTGGAAAGCTTATCCGATACGGAATATCAAGAATTGCTCAATTTGGTAGATAAAGAAGAAAAAATACGCAATAAACGGTTTCAATATCTTTTAGAATTGTCTCAATTGCGGGCTGTTTCAATGACTGAATTGATGGATAATTTAGGTTTAAACATATTGAATTATGCGTAAATTGCTTAAAATGGCAAATTTCCATCCTCCTGTTTTGCCTTAATGGGTAATGTGTACCCCCTCAGTATTTTGCCTAAAAAGCGACGGTCAATTATCGAACAATGGATAAAATAAAAAAATACGAAAGCATTATTTTAGAATTGCTTAAAGAATATGCAGCGATTCAACCTGCGAATATGTCAGAATATGAGAATCAAATTATCGTAGATTCTGAACGACATCATTACCAATCCGTTAGTTTAGGATGGAACAAAAAAGGACATTATATTTATGTCATCAATTTTCATTTTGACATAAAGCCCACTGGTAAAATTTGGCTCATGGCTAATAACACAGATGCTTTGATTGCGCACGAATTGGTGAAACGAGGTGTTCCGCCAACGGATATTGTCTTAGGTTTTCAATCACCCAATGTCAGGCAATATTCGGAATATGCGGCGGCATAAGCGGCGATTAGGTATTAATGGCAATTTTATGCTTCAATCGGTTTACCCCCTCAGTATTTTCACTCAATTTTGCCCCAAAAAGAAAAAGATAGAAACTTATTTCTTGCGATTTCTGAAGAAACTTATAACACCTTTTTTACAGATGTAGATATTGAAGCTATTTGCATTCATTTTAATGTGGAACTTGTCATATTTGATATTATAAAAATAGAAATCGTATCATGGATAAAAAGATAAAAAAGTATCAACAGATTCTCGAAGACTTCCTTGAAAAGGAGTCAAAAGACAGCAACATACCGAATATAGAGTTTCAAGTTATTGTGGATAAAGACCACAATCATTTTCAATTGGTTGAAACAGGTTGGTATGAAAAACGCTATATACACAGCGTGGTTTTTCATTTTCAGATTAAACCCAACGGAAAAATATGGTTATTTGCCAATAACACAGATATTTTAGTGGCAGAAGAACTCATGAAACAAGGGATTCCTGCATCTGACATTGTGATAGCTTTTCATCCACTCAATGTACGTCCTTTGACAGGGTTTGCCGTCGCTTGAAACAAATAGACCCCCCTCAGTATTTTGCCCAAAAAAGCCGCCGCCAACGGGCGCAATGGGTAAAAAGAAAACCTTTTATGGATGGTTTACGTGGCGCAGACACCCACGCAATGGGACGATTCGGTTAATAAACGAATCAAGCGGTGGCGGTCTGTGCAGCTGTGGAAGTTATAACTTTTGTCTCAAAAATAGACAATAACCACTAATAAGTTCTTGAAAATCACCCCCTCAGTATTATTGGGTTTATGCTTATACAAATTCATTTAAAAAACCTGCGGGAGTCAATATCGGAATGCCTTCAAAAGGGTGAAGAACCAATAAATCAGCATCACGGCTTACAATACAATCTGCTTCTGCCGTAACTGCGAGAGCAAGGAATTTATCATCTTTTGGGTCACGACAGGCTTTTATGGCAATTGAAACTGGAATATTGAGCGCAAGTAAGCTAAAAGCACGATAAAATGCCATACGCCTGTTGAGAGGTAGGTATTTATCGAATTTAGGAAGTCTAATTTTTTCTTCAAGTTCTGCAAGCGTGGCATCTGAAACGAGAATAGTACCGATAGAATCTGCTTTTTTCAAAACATAGTATGCCCCTGAATGTCTCGACAACATGGCTTGAAGCAATATCATAGTATCGAGAATGAATAGTTTGCCCATCATTTAGTCTTTTAGCAGGTCTTCCAATATATCATCTGTCAAACCATTGGCTTCCGCTTCGGTATGCAGTTCATCTAAAAGAGAGAACATTGTTTGGCTGGCTGTTTTGC
>JANMJN010001271.1:0-2686 GCA_031371355.1 Saprospiraceae bacterium | reverse complement strand
TTTTCGCGACACGCTTCCTGTCGGATTCGCAACCGTCACGATATAAGTCCCCGATGGGAACTGTTTGATATTCAGTGATTTGTTGATAGTGGAAACGTCTTGGAAATTCTCGAAATAGACCAAATCGCCTAATAGGTTGTTGATATTCAGTCGGAACGAACTGGCTTCTTTGTATGTTAGTTGGATGTTGAGTTGGTCTGTTGTGGGGTTGGGTGAAAGGCTGATATTTGCCTCCAATACTGAGGGGGTCAATAAACCTGTCAACGCTGTGCCGTTGTACGAAAATATTTTAGTTGGAACGAGCGAATTATTAGTCGTACCCGAATTGAGATTACCGCCATAGCCGATGATACCTAAAAGACCTTTCTTGGGGTCAGTCGCACGGATAAATTCAGTCGCAAGTATGCGCTCAACCGTATCAATAACAATCCATGTTTTGCCAGAATCGCGGCTCAACCATGTGAATTTGCTTTTAATATTGCTGACTTCGCCTGTCATGACGAAGTAATTAGACACAGGAATGGCGGCTAATGTGAGCGAGGCAAATTTTCGATTCGTCGGCGAGGCATCCACCCACGTTTTGCCTGAATCAATCGAGCGACTCATGGTCGTAAAAAACTCTTTTGTTGTACTGTTCCAAGTATGATTCGCCGTCAAGCCGACCATGTTTTTGCCAAAAGCAAAACGTCCGCCATTTGGCAAAGTATTTACTTGCCAATTGTAGCCGCCGTCGGTTGAGCGATATAACCGTCCTGTACTCGTACCAAACCACATATTCAAGCCTTGCGTCGTATATCCGTTTTGGAAGGCAAATTCTCCGGGTTCTGGTTCGGGAATATTGGCGCGCGGCACACGCACCCATGTTTGTCCTGCATTGCCTGTTTGGTAAATTTCAAAATAACCATTGCGTGGGTCGCCCAAAACCATCGCACGAGCGGGTGAAAAGAAATGAACGAAGTCCACAAAGCTCGAATCAGGCGACAATGGCACACCAGCATTTGTCCATGTTGTGCCACCATTCGTCGTTTTATAGACAAAATTGCCTATAATAAAGTCATAAACGGAGGCAAAAGCGGTATTGGCATCCAATCCAACGATATTACTGATGTCTTGTCCACTTGTACCGGGTAAGGTACTGGCTGTCCACGTTGTACCGCCGTTGACCGTGCGATAAACCCTACCCGTCGCATTGTAATTCCAAGAACTGTCGGCGATGTCCAAATTCCAAGCACCCGCCCAAGCCACTGTGTCGTTGACGATGGAAATATCGGCAATCGAAAGTGAATCACTGCCAGGTAAGGTTTGCGCTTTCCATGTTTGTGCCTGAGCGTTTGTTGCAAAAAGCAGGAAGAAAAAGAAAATTCTGTAAATGTTTTTCATTTTAAAAAGTTTTAAAAAGATGAGGAAATCGAGTTTTAGTAGCAAAGCGACGCTGTTTTGTGCGTCTTATTCTTTTGACCATTAAGGTACAAGCCAAGAGAACCGTGTAAATCAATGTGGCTGTCATGATCGTTTTCATTTTTTAGTTTTTGAAAAACAGAGGGGGCTGCCGAGTGCGTGCCGCACGAAGCGACCCCTCAGTATCTAAGTATGAATTAAAATTTTAGGACTATATTCAGAAATGGGAAAGGTGGTTAGTCTTCCCTTTAAAGTATAGAATAACCTTATTTTGGTTCAAAACTACTTGTAAATCGTCATTAATACATACCCTATGTAGTGCCTTTCTCAACAATCCAATAGTTTCTTTTCAGTTAAGTATTGTGCGGCGCGTTGTGCTGTACCAAATTGATAACAGAGTAAACTATTGGCTTTGCTCAGAATACTTTTATTGTAGTCCAACAGTGTGTAGCGTTTCTTTCCCATGACCTCGGCGGTATCGTCCACAGATAAACCTACTGCGTAGAGTTTGATGATTTTGATTTCAATCGGTGTAAAAAATTGTTGAATGAATTGACAAAAATGCAAGGTTAAACGAGCCGTTAAATCGGATTTTGGCGCATGATCAAACGTGACGTGCGGGATAAAAGGGCGCAACGTATAGTCATTCCATTCGCCATCATAATGATAGGTGTTAAAAAAAGAACACAATTGCCCTTTGGCATCCAATCGCAACGGACGGCTTTGTTGATGAAACCAATGAAACGTGCCGTCTTTACGGCGCAACGGCAATGGAATATGATAGGTATGGCTCAAAGGACGCACTCTCGGACTTAATTCAGCCGCCGCAAACTCGGTAGCACACAATGCCCAAATCATATACATTTTGAAATAATCGGGATGTATCAATTTAAAAAACTCCGTACAAGACAAATCATTCGGCATCCCCAATGCCTTATCTATTTGGTGTAGCCAATCCAATTCAAGTGTTTTCTGATTGACAACCATATAAAAAGTACAGTCCGAATGTTGAAACTGACTTTGATGTTTGATGTTTTTCAAAAACGCTTGATAGGCTTCTTGGGTCATATCCACAGGCTCACCGAGTTGCACCGCCTTCTCGGTAAAGACTTGGATATGTTTTTCCAATATAGCATCAAATTCAGTAGGCGAGTAAATGGTATGTGTCATAGTTTAATTAATGGATAGTTGATAATGGATAATTCAACGTGTTGAAAATCTGTTTTTTCCTATAATGCGTTTAGGCAAACCATTTCTCATTAAGTAGATTTAGACACGAATTTCACAA
>JANMJN010001269.1:0-2898 GCA_031371355.1 Saprospiraceae bacterium | reverse complement strand
GCTCAATTCAAAACCGTAGGGAAATTGTTAAACGATGTGTATATTAAATTTGCGATTGATTATTATTTTGCACAAAATCGATTTTACACCGCTTTTGGAACAGAAACCGCTACGCCTGCATATACTTTAATGAGCGCCGGTATCGGTGGCAACATCAAAGCCTTTAAACGCAAAGATTTTTTAAGCCTTTTCATCAGTGCTGAAAATTTAGGTGATGTGGCGTATCAAAGTCACTTAAGTCGGCTCAAATACGCACCAGAGAATGTAGCAACGGGTAGAGTAGGGGTTTATAATCAAGGTCGTAATGTGAGTTTGAAGGCGATTTTTAACTTTTGAAATCTGATTCGCCTACTCCGATAAAGTAAGTATTTTGGTGATGTGGCTCATCTAAGATGTTAACGATAATCATTTTTCTCCCCTCAGTATCTTTGTATTTTTGTGGTGAAAATATTAAGCGTCAACAAACGCATTTATCACACTTTAAATTTCATGTATTATGAAAACGAAAACATTGGGTTCTCTTGAGTCAATTAAATGGCTGGCACAAATTGTCGGATTCGCAACAACTTCAGGATTACTAATCTTTCTTTTTGCTGAAGTTATACCTGGTATCCGTGATGGACGTGCCGATATTGTCATACCGATGCTGCCGCTTTTAATGCTTGGCATTGTCGGTTATTTTATCTCATTATATCGAGAATTGGCGGGCGGTGCCATGCTTGTAGCAGGGGGCTTATCGTCAGTACTTTATATTTTGCTGACGATAAAAAATCAAGAAATTGCCCTTATTATGGGCGTACCTTTAGCCATTTCGGGTATTTTATATCTCCTGCATTGGTCAATACTTTTTAAGAAACATCATAATCACAAGCATCATTAGTTCAATAAGTACATAAAACAGCAAGCCTTTCTCTTTGACAAAAGAGAAAGGCTTGCTGTTATTTAAAAAAAGAGATACATACTGAGGGGGCTATTTTGTGCGTAAAATTGCGCGGATAGAATTTTTGTTCAATCTTTATAACAGCTTGCAAAACAGGTGTTAAGGACAGAGTTAAAGAAAAGTAAGTAGGGTAGAAGGCGTTTATTTGTTAATTATTATGCCAGAATTTTTTAAATTTGCAAGACTCCTAAACATTTGAACTACTGTTTCTATTTGAAAACATGATAAAACCACTTGTCAAATGAGAATTTTCACCTTGTTTTTCCTCGTTTTTTCATTCAAACTCATGTGCCAAACCATTGGAACTTTCACTTCCGTCACTCCAACACCGCAAACAGAACAGTTTGTTATACCCGCATCGCACAGAATGCAAAAGCTGATTCAATCGGGTGAACCACTGAATACAGGCGGAACGATGAAAGGCACGCCAGACTTTACCTGTTTTGTGCCGATAACAGGCAGCAGCACAAATGGTTATGTGACAATCAGCCACGAAGAAGCACCGGGCGGCTTATCGGTGCTGGATGTCAACTACAATAATATGTCTAAACTTTGGTCAATCACTCATTCAGAAGCCGCAGATTTGACTGCAATCAATGGATTAACCGCCGCAAATTGTTCGGGGGGATTAACGCCGTGGGGAACAGTCTTGAGTGGAGAGGAATATGTTTATACATCTGACCTCAATTTAGATGGGTATAATGATGTTGGTTGGCTCGTCGAATTTGACCCTGTTACGCGAAAAGCTCTTCGGAAATTATGGGCTTTAGGTTGTATGCCACATGAAAATGCCGCAGTGTCATCTGATGGTACAAAAATATATTTTGGTGCGGATAATACTGACAATGGCTATTTATATAAATTCGTTTGTAGCGTTGCTAATGACCCAACTGCAGGAACATTGTATGCCTTGAAATTGACAGGTGGCGGCAATGGCACTTGGGTCGTCATCGCGAATACAACACAAAGCGATAGAAACAATACAATCTCGTTGTCTGTAACAGCTAGTGCTTCGAATATCAATCGGATAGAAGACGTCGAAATTGGACCCAATGGCAAAATTTATGTCACTTCAACGACTTATCACGAAATTTATCGGTTTACAGACAATGGTGCAACAGTATCTGGTTATGAAACTTATGTCTCAGACCAATGTTACAATATTAATGGGACTTGCGAACCTTATGGGTATGTTGGTGAAGCGGGTAACGACAATTTAGCCTTTGATGGCGAAGGTAATTTATGGATTTTAAACGACGGCAGTCGCAATCATATTTGGGTTGTCGGACCATCTCATACAGCTGGAGGGACGAATGATGTTCGATTATTTGCCACGACACCCTCAGGAAGTGAACCGACAGGTATTACGTTTTCACCTGATTATAAATTTATGTTTATTTCTATTCAACATCCCAGTTCAGGGAACACGGCTTCTCAAACCGATGCAGCAGGCAATGCGATTGTTTTTAATCGAGGCACGACACTTGTCCTTGCTCGGCAAGAATTTTTAGGTACACTGCCATTAACCATTGATATTCAAGACTTTACAGCGGATGGTTTAAATGGAAATCAAGTTGAATTGAAATGGCATATATTGAATAAAAACGATATTCATAAAATTGCCATAGAGCGTAGTCAAGATGGTATATATTTTGAAAAAATAGGCGAACAAGCACCCCCTCAGTATAATGAGCGATTTATAGATACAAATCCCTTGTCTTCAAAAAATTATTATCGCTTAAGATTCAAAGAATGGGATGGAAAAGAAACCTTCTCTAAAGTAGTTTCCATCGTTTTAACAGATGATGTTCCAAAGATTCGATTGACTTCAAATCCGTTTAACAATGAAGTTACCGTCTATTTTTCAAATATTAAAAATAAAACAAAAGCAATCCTATGTAATATCATGGGTGAAGCCGTTTGGTCAAAAAATCTATCAGATATTGAGGGGTCATTTT
>JANMJN010001240.1:0-1616 GCA_031371355.1 Saprospiraceae bacterium | reverse complement strand
CCTCAATTTTGGTTTCAATTTGGCGTGTATTGCTGCGCTTTATGGATCTTTTGTGATAGATAAGTCGCTATATAGCTTGTTGTGCTTGGTATTTTGTGGTTTGGGCATCTTGTATGCACGCCGCGAACAATCTTATTTTTTCTTATTGGCAGGAACAATTTATGGTTATATCGCTTTTACAAAACTTATATCAGGAGCTGATATTGATTTTGGAGGCTGGATGTTCTACGGTGTTGTTTCTTGTTTAGCTATAGTGCTTTTCTTTTTAAACTTTAAAAAACTGCTCAAATGAATTTTAAAATATATAACGAAACGGAAGTCCGTAATCTGCAATTGAACAACAAGGCTGCCGAACTTTTTGAAAAAGGAAATTTGACACCCCCTCAGTATGAGCAAGTAAAAATAGACTTTCCAGTCACTTTGAATCAACCAAACCTGTTTGTGCGTTTGGGTTTGTTCTTTTTTACGTCTTTGTGTATATTGTTTGCGATTGCACTTATTTCGTTTCTTTTGAATGATGCTCGTTTTGGTGAAAATGGTTGGGGGATTTTATTGCTTGTATTTGGCATAGTTCTAACATTTTTAAATGAATGGTTTATTCGTGAAAGGCATTGGTATCGCCAAGGCAGCGACAATGCTATATGTTATGCGTCTATTGCCTGTTTTGTCGGTGGTTTGTCTTTGTTGGGACAATCCCATAGCTTTTCAACGATTTCCACGATTTCTTTTGTTTTTATAACCATCGCCACTTTGCGTTATGGCGACCCATTATTGGCATTTAGTGCATTTTATGCCTTGATATTATCATTTCTTGCATTGATAGAAGAAAGCCAATTGCCTCATATCGTTTTGCCTTTTATTGGCATAGCCTTATCTTCAATGGTTTATTATTTTTCAAAAACAGCTTTAAAAAATGATGCATTATTCTATTGGGAAGACTGTTTAAAAGTTTTGGAAATAACGGGTTTGGTTGCCCTTTATGGTTCTATCAATTATTATGTTGTTGACAAAATACTGCTTCATAATCCCGAAACAGGCGTTCCGACACCTTATTATATGCTCTTTTCTGTATTAACGACTGTTATTCCCTTGGTTTATTTGGTTATTGGCATCAAAAACAAAGACCGTATTTTATGGATTTTGGGTAGTCTGGGCATTGTGGCATCTATCTTAACTTATCGGTATTATTATGCTGTGATGCCGATTGAATGGGCTTTGACTTTGGCGGGTGTATTGGTCATTGTATTGGCGGTTTATCTCATAAAATATCTAAAAACACCAAAACATGGTTTCGCTTATTTGTCCAATACTAATAAAACCAATTTTATAGAATTATTGGTCATGAATCAAATTTTGCAACAAGCGACACATACAACGACTGCAGAAGATTCTATTAAATATGGTGGTGGTGATTTTGATGGCGGTGGCGCTGGAAGTGAGTATTAATAAAGTTGAATAAGGTCATAAAAAGCTTAATAAAATGAAAAAAAAATGCTTATTTCCAACGTTATTGCTCCTGTTTTCTACATTATTCCTTTTTGCTTATTTGCCGAAAAAGAAAAAAATAGAATCAAGACCCAATATTTTATTCATATTGGCAGACGATTGGAGCTATC
>JANMJN010001223.1:0-1511 GCA_031371355.1 Saprospiraceae bacterium | reverse complement strand
AATTTGACGCTTCAAGTCCTACTTTTTTCTCTCATATTAGGCAGTTTTCTGAGTAAATATGAAGGGAAAAAAGTGATATTAGACCCCCTCAGTAAAATCTCGAAATATGTTTTCAAAGCGCTTCATTTTGTCATGTACATTGCTCCGATTGGTGCATTTGGTGGCATGGCTTATACGGTAGGCAAATTCGGCGTAGGTGCGCTGTTTTCTCTCGCTAAATTGATGGGAACGGTTTATACGACGATGGCTATTTTCGTTTTCCTCGTTTTGGGTCTTATTTTGAAGATGTACAATATCAAAATTTGGGATTTTTTGAAATACATCAAAGAAGAACTGCTCATTGTACTCGGCACATCGAGTTCAGAAGCGGCTCTACCCGCTTTGATGGAAAAATTGGAGCGTATGGGTTGCTCGAAGCCCGTGGTAGGCTTAGTCGTTCCAGCGGGTTATTCGTTCAACCTCGATGGTACGACGATATACCTCTCAATGGCAACTATTTTTTTGGCACAAGCCTACGGTGTTCACTTGACTTGGGAGCAAATCCTGACGATTATTGGCATTCTGATGGTCACATCAAAAGGTGCGGCGGGTGTAACAGGCAGTGGTTTTGTGGTTTTAGCTTCGACATTACAAGCTGTGCACGTTATTCCCTTAGAAGGATTGGCGTTACTCCTCGGCGTTGACCGCTTTATGTCCGAAGCGCGAGCGATTACAAATTTCATCGGCAATGGAGTCGCAACGGTTTGGTTGTCCAATAATGAAAAAGAATTTGACCGTAAAAAATGGTAAAAGCATTTTTTGATGAGGAAGAAGAGGAGTTTTATAATGCGTAGCCTTCCGTAATATTTAAGGTTTTAATGGCAGCGGATAATGTACCGCTTCATATTCTTCTATGAGTGCAGAAATACGTGCCAATTCTTCACATTCTTCAAAAGATAAATTATCAAAACCTTTTTGCAAAAAAGGTTCAATGACTTCAAGGGCTGCTTGATATTCAGCTTCGTTAGAAATTGATTTGATAATCCTATTTTTTTTATACTTTTGCATGAGCATCTTCTTTGTAAATATTTGGTTATTAATACATTCGAGAAAAATATGTCAACTGAAAAACTAATTGTTAAAAACTTTGGACCTATTCGAGAGGCTGAATTAGATTTGAAAAAAGTGACCGTTTTCATTGGAGAACAGGCGAGTGGGAAGAGTGTGTTGGCAAAGTTGATAACGATATTAAAAACATCTAATTTTATTAAAGATACAGAATCTTTTTTAGAACAACTCAAATATTTTGAAATCGATACTTTTTTAAACAAAGATAGTCTTATATATTTCAAAATTGACAGTATAGAATTTGGATTTGTAAATAAGGTTTTTAAAGTTTATCTAATGCCAAATCGTGATTCTATAATAGCAGAAGTAGATTCCTTACTTGATTCATTAGATTCAGAAATAAAAGATAGAAGTAGTATTGATTCTAATGATGAAATAAGGGAGAATGATTTAAAAAGGCTAAA
>JANMJN010001070.1:0-1775 GCA_031371355.1 Saprospiraceae bacterium | reverse complement strand
ATTAGCTCAAAATACTGAGGGGGTGCTTTTCGGCAAATCGATATTGTTTACAGGAACGCTTTTGCAATTCCCACGCGAACAAGCTGAAAAAGCGGCGGCGGCGGCAGGTGCCACCCTCTCTTCAAGTGTTTCAAAAAATCTGAATATCCTTGTTGTGGGTGAAAAAGCGGGGTCAAAATTGAAAAAAGCACAGGATTTGAAAACCGTTCAGATATTGTCGGAACAGGAGTTTTTGGATCTGATTAAATGATTTTTGGATCATTTCCCCATCAACATAATCGCTGCCATCGTCTCAATGCCTTCAAACAAGCAACCGATGCGCAGGTTTTCATTCTCACCATGCTGATTATTGTCGTAATTGACTACAGGAACGGTCAAAGGCGGCGTATTCAGTATTTCTTCAAACAAAAACAAAGGCAAACTGCCGCCAGCTGAAGGCATCAAGATCACAGGCTCTTTCGTCGAATTTTGGACAGCGTTGACGACTCGTTGCGCCAAAGGCAAATCCATTGACGTGCGTTGTGCATTGTAGCCACTGCCTGTTCTGATGGTGGCGATGTTCGCATATTTCATGCGTTCCTCATCGGTCGGTTCGCGGTCAAAAACTTCATAACCGCGTTTTTTGATGTGATTTATGACTTTTTGTATTTGTTTTTGAGCATCATTGCCTTTTACAAGGCGCAAATCAAGCGTTACGGTTGCCATCGTCGGAATGATATTCGACGCCAATTTGCCGACATTTGCGCTGACGATACCGTTGATATTCAGCGTTGGCAACGTCGTAATGGATTCTAAAAACGTCCTTTCGGTGCTTTCAGGTTGCGCAAAAGCCAGTTCGCGCTGCATCATAGGTGCGGGATCGGGAATGGCAGCGAGGGCTTCGCGCTCCAATTTACTGAGGGGTATCACATCGTCATAAAAACCATCTATCGTGACATGTCCTTCGTCATCCTTCATTGTAGCGAGCAATCGTGTCAATTTCCACGCAGGATTGGGCGCCCAATTGCCATAATTGCCCGAATGAAGCGGTCTTTTGGCACCAAAAACCGTCACATTCATATTGACATCGCCACGCACGCCGAAAACGATTTGCTTTCGACCCGATGCATGAAGCGGTCCATCGGCGATAATCCACATATCAGCTTTTAAAAGGTCTTTGTTTTTTTCTAAAATTTCATTCAGATGTGTCGAGCCTTTTTCTTCTTCGCCTTCAAATAGGAATTTGATGTTAATTGACGGTGAAATGCCGTTTTGCCGCAAAGCATCATAAGCATTAATGATGGCAAAAACACCTGCTTTGTCGTCCGACGATGAGCGTCCATAAATGCGGTAATCCATATTTAATGGTTCGTTTTCCTTTGGAAAATCTATGAATTTACCGCCTTTATCAAGAGAAGTCGTTGCCATTTGCGGTTTAAATGGTGACAAACCCTCTGCCCATTTGTCGGGATTGACGGGTTGACCGTCATAATGCGCATAAAAAACAATGGTCGTCGTGGCGTTCGGCACTTTTACTTCACCAAAAACAGCAGGAATTGCACCTTTTGACGTGCCGTTTAACAGTTTCACATTCGTAATACCTCTTTTTTTCATCATGTCTGCTATGAATTGAGCATTGGCAGAAAGAGAAGCGGTATCGTTCATCGTATTGGGCAAAGACAGGAACGCGGCGTACTCCTTCAATAAAACATGTTGCCGTTTTTGATGAAAAGCGGTTACTTTACTGAGGGGGGTATTTTGACTGTATGAAACCGAAACGATAGAAAATAAACAAA
>JANMJN010000554.1:0-1911 GCA_031371355.1 Saprospiraceae bacterium | reverse complement strand
GCTTTGTTTTGAATCAAATCGGCAATTTTTACGCCCAAATCCTTTGCCATACTTTCCACAATCGGATAACTTTCGGGATGAACGGCTGAATTGTCCAAAGGGTTTGCAGACTCCCGAATGCGCAAAAAACCTGCACATTGTTCAAAAGCTTTTTCGCCCAAACGCGGCACTTTTTTGAGCTGACTACGGGTTTTAAACGCCCCATTTTCTGCCCGATAATTGACAATGTTTTGCGCCAAACTTGGCCCTAAACCTGATACGTAAGTCAACAAATGTTTACTCGCCGTATTCAGATTGACACCCACCAAGTTCACACAACTTTCCACCGTTCTGTCCAAACTTTCTTTCAAAGCCGATTGATTGACATCGTGTTGATATTGCCCAACACCAATAGATTTTGGGTCAATTTTGACCAATTCCGCCAACGGATCCATGAGCCGACGACCGATCAACACTGAACCTCGTATGGTTAAATCTAAATCTGGAAACTCCTCACGCGCCACATCCGAAGCGGAATAAATGGACGCACCCGCTTCGCTGACGCTGAATATACTTATCGCAGATCCCGATTCTTTCGGGAGGGGGGTATTGAAATTTATAGATTGACACAATGATTCTGTTTCACGCCCCGCCGTTCCGTTGCCAATAGCTATGGATTCAATCTGATATTTTTGAACGAGTTTTTTGATTTTATCAACAGCTTCCGCTTCATTATGTAAGTAAATCGTCGCATTTTCCTTCAAATTACCGCTTTCATCAAGGCAAACAATTTTACATCCTGTCCTAAATCCAGGGTCAATGCCCATGACACGACGCTGTCCGAGTGGTGCTTGTAGGAGCAATTGTCGTAAGTTTTCAACAAACACCGCTATGGCTTCTGCATCAGCTTTGTCCTTAGAAAGGTTTCTAAACTCGGTCTCGATGCTCGGAGCTAAGAGCCGTTCATAAGCATCTGTAATCGCTTTTTGCACTTGATCAGCCGCTTCGTTATGAGCCGTTAAAAACAAATTTTCAAGCTTTTGAACCACAAATTCCTCGTCTGCGGGCGCAATACCAACCCGCAAAAAGCCTTCATCCTCTCCCCTTCTCATCGCCAAAAGCCTGTGCGAAGGCGATTTACTGAGGGGTTCAGAAAAGTCGAAATAGTCTTTGTATTTTGCTGCTTCTACTTCTTTTGATTTCACCAATTTTGAGCGCATGACGGCATCCCTGCTAAAAATAGTCCGCACTGTAGCCCTTGCTTTTTCGTCTTCATTGACCATTTCAGCGATAATATCTCTGGCACCAGCCAAGGCATCGTCAATCGTTTCAACTTGATCATTGATAAATTTCAAGGCTAAAGTCTCAACATCACGTACTTTTTGAGCAAAAATCTCTAAAGCTAACGGCTCTAAACCTTTTTCACGTGCCATAGACGCACGGGTTTTGCGCTTTTGTTTGTACGGCAAATACATATCTTCCAAATCAGTCAAACTGTAAGTCGCTTCGATGCGCTTACGCAGATCGTCGGTCAATTTCCCTTGTTCTTCTATGCTTTTCAAAATCGCTTCACGGCGTTTTTCAAGCTCTTGCAATTTCTGATATTGCGTTTTGATATCGCCGACTTGTACCTCATCGAGCGAGCCTGTCACCTCTTTTCGATAGCGCGAAATGAACGGAATGGTCGCCCCATCGTCGAGCAATTGAGCGGTATTTTCAACTTGTTGTGTTCTGATACCAAGCGTATTGGCGATGATCTGAATGTGTTTTGGATTCATGTACGGTTAATGTTTTTATTTTTGTTTGCTTACCTAAGTCGTCGTTTAATGCCACAATTTAGAATAAAGCGGCGCAAAATTACTTGAAAAACAGATTTTTCAAAGAAATGTCAATTCTTATCCGTTTTTTTGCCCACAAAATCTAACTCAACTC
>JANMJN010001045.1:0-3224 GCA_031371355.1 Saprospiraceae bacterium | reverse complement strand
ATTTATTCGCTCAGAGCAAAACTTAGGTTTTGCAGGAGGTAATAATTTGGCTATAAGACAAGCCCAAGGAGAATATTTGTTTTTTGTAAACAATGATGCGGAAATTACTGAGGGGTGTCTTGACCATTTGATTTCGACTTTTGACCATCACCCAAAAGCAGGCATGGTGTCGCCTATGATTTGTTATTTCAATGAATCTAAGTCTGCCGAAGCTGATTTGATACAATATGCTGGCATGACACAAGTAAATTCATGGACAGCCAGAAATACGACAATTGGTGAAAAAACATTAGACAAAGGGCAGTTTTCAAAACCTCAAAAAACAGCTTACGGACATGGTGCCGCCATGATGATTCGGCGAGAAGTCGTTGAAAAAGTAGGCGTTATGTTTGAAGATTTTTTTTTATACTATGAAGAATTGGATTGGTGTGAACGCATACGACGAGCTGGATTTGAGATTTGGATAGAACCTCGTGCTAAGATTTATCATAAAGAATCGGCAACCGTCGGAACGATGTCAACATTGAAAACCTATTATCTCAATCGCAACCGTATTTATTTTATGCGGCGCAATTTTAAAGGTTTGTCTTTCGTCGGATTTTCGCTATTTTTAACGTTTGTAACGATACCGAAGAATATTTTACTGTTTTTACTGAGGGGTCAATTTGACCACGCCAAAGCATTTTTGAAAGCCATTTTTTGGCATATAAAAACCAAATCGAAAAATTAAAGATATTAAGATACTTACGAACACAAATTTACGAACACGCACTTAACAAACAAACTATGACAACCATTACTATGTATGCCTTCTATGGCATTGCAGGCATCCTTGCCTTCTTTTTAGTCCTTCCTTTTTTGACAACGGTAGCAGGATTGTTTACCAGAGACAATCCATTGGCTATACTGAGGGGTCGTATAATGAAACATTACGACTATGCCAATATCATTACGGCTTATGGTAATGTTGACATTGCCAAACCTTTGGTTCAGTCACTCATCGCTCAAACGCATAGCCATCACCATATTTACTTGGTTGCAGACAATGCTGATGTGTCAAATTGGCAAGTCTCACATGAAAAACTGACTGTCTTGACCCCCGAAACGGCTCTCAACTTGAAGGTAAAATCCATCATTTATGCGACCGAGCGTTTTATTCGCCCACATGACTATACCGTTATTTGGGATGCTGACAATTTGGCAAACCCTTTCTTTTTAGAGCAGATCAATCACCGAGCAAATGAGGGCTACAAAGCCATTCAAGGACAACGAACAGCCAAAAATTTGGATAACAGAATAGCCGCTGCGGACTCATTGGGCGAGTTTTATAAAAACTACATCGAGCGTTTTTTGCCGCCCCGTTTGGGCAGTTCAACCGTCATTTCAGGTAGCGGTATGGCTGTTGAGCAGTCTTTGTATAGCTCTTATTTATATGGAAAAGAAATCCAAGAAGGTCAACACCTCTGGAAAAAAATGATGCAAGAAGATAAAGTGCTACAAAATCACATCATTCGAGCCAATACACAAATCATTTACGAAAAAGAAGCTATTTGTTATGATGAAAAAGTAACCAGTGGGTCGCAAGTTGAGACACAACGCAGCCGGTGGTTGTTCTCTTATTTTCAAAATTTACCAAACTCAACAGGTTTTGTTGCGAAAGGTCTCTTAACAGCCAATTGGAATATGTTTTTCTTTGGACTCATCACTGTTGCCCCACCATTGTTCATCATGGTTGGTTTTTCAGGTGTTATTTTTCTATTGGGGCTTTTAATCAATTGGAAAATATCTGCTTTGATGGCAGTCTGCGGATTGATTTTTGTTGCCAATATTTTTTGGACATTATCTTTGTCAAATGCGCCAAGAGCCGTTTATCATTCTCTTTTGGCGATTCCGACCTTTGTTTTTAAACAATTTACGGCTTTATTTAAGATGGCAAATCCAAATAAAAACTTTAAACATTCAGAGCATAAAGTGACCGTTTCGATAGAAGAAGTTTTGAAAGGATGAAAAACCTACTGCGTATCTCTTTGTTTTTCAATGCTTTTTGTTTGGGCTGCTTATTATTCGCTTTGGTAAAAATAGGCAGCCCTCGCTATCTATATCAATTGATTAAATATCGCGGCAACGGCATTGTCAGTCTAAAAAAAAGTAAAACCAGTCATTTGAAAACGCTAAAGATTCCAACGGGAAAAATTATTATGCTCGGCAATTCAATAACGGCAGAATGCGAATGGGCTGAATTGATGCAAAACAACGACATCATCAATCGAGGTGTCATTGCAGACGGAACGGCTGATATTTTGGAACGCCTCGACCCTATCATTGAAGCAAAACCGAGAAAAATCTTTCTACTGATAGGCGTTAATGATTTGATGTTTCTCACCCTTCCTCAAATTCAAAATTTTTATGAGAAAATAGTCTTACGTCTCGTCACTGAAACCCCAAAAACACAACTCTATTTGGAAAGCATTCTGCCGATTCACAACGACTTGCGTCGGAATGGCATGAAAAATGAAGACATTGATACACTCAATAAAGAGATCAAGCAAATAGCTGAAAAATATAATGCAACTTTTATTGATCTCAATTCAAAGTTCAAAAATACTGAGGGGTCTCTTCGCACAGAATTTTCACTGGATGGTATTCATTTGAATGGTGAAGGCTATTTGCTTTTTAGAGACATTATACAGCCTTACTTCTTGTAAATAAAGGATATACAATTAAAAATAATTAGTCATACTATGGTTTTCAATAGCATTGTTTTTACCATTTTCATACTTATTTTTTTTCCAACTTATTGGATGCTGAAAGGTCGTGCGCGCATGTGGGTTTGCTTGATTGCTTCCTACATTTTTTATGGTTGGTAGGATTGGCGATTCTTAGGCATTGTTGCTTTTACAACTGTTTTGGACTTTACCTTAGGCATTTTGATTGAAAATGCGGAGAATGACGTCGTGAAAAAGAAGCGGCTTGTTTTCATATCCGTTCTAGCAAATTTAAGCTTTTTAGGCTTTTTTAAATACTTCAATTTCTTTGCAGATTCGTTTGTCAAAGTGCTGACAAGTGTGGGTATGCAACCGAATTGGCATACGTTGCACATCATTTTGCCAATTGGCATTTCGTTTTACACATTTCAATCTATGAGTTATACGATTGATGTGTTTAGAAAAGAGATTCGCGCTGAACGTGATTTTTTCCGCTATGCGACATTGGTTTCTTTCTTT
>JANMJN010001023.1:0-4890 GCA_031371355.1 Saprospiraceae bacterium | reverse complement strand
GGTGAATAATGTTTTATTTCGACACGTTGCGCTTTTAGGCTTGTATTTTTAAAAATATATGAATACAAAAAAGCCATACGTTGTTTGCTCAATTTCTTACCTTTTTTTATTCGAATAACGAGTTTGTAATTATCTGCCTTTTCAAAATAAGCTAATAACTGATCAAAAGCCTTGTTATGCCCCCCCTCAGTATCAAGTACTAATTTTGTATTTTTTTTTCCGAAAATAATTCTTGGTGCATTGTCCGTAATCGCTTCACTCACTTGTTGCATTGCGAGAAAAACACTGCGTTGACCGCCCATAATCTGCCGAAAATCGGTACAGTTGACAGGCACAATGGTGGAAATATTGTCTATCAACAAATTACCATTATAAGGTTTTTCAACGACATGTCCGACTGAAAAAATCAAAGTATAAACGTCTTTTGGAGGCTGTATATAAAACGTGTATTTACGCCATTGGTCATTGTGAATTGGCAACGATTCAGTCAACCAATCATCAGGTTCAACTTTACAATTATTCTCTAATTGTTTAGTAGTTCCCCAAACAATCAATTTCAAAGGGCGAATATAATTCGCTGACAAACCTGTCAAGCGACTATTACTCTCATAACTGGAAGATTTGGCTAAATAAACACTCATTCTGTAACATACACCCGCTTTCAAAGGCTTGGTAAGCACCTGACGAAGGGCTTCAAAAGTGCCATTGTCTCGCGCCACCAGACCAACATATTGTCGCCCTTGTTGTGCATTTAACTTACAGCCGAACTGACCCGGTTGAATACCGAGCGGAGTCTCGTTTTCAAAATGACAACTACCCCACTCCAAAGGTTCGTTTTTGCTGTTCATTTGTTCAAACGAGCTATTTATCAAGTCCACCCTTTCAAAAATAGTATCTTTTTCCTGTCCGATACTGAGGGGGATAGAGCTAACAAAAATGAAGTAAAAAAGTCCTAAAAGTCTATTCAACGTCTGCATATTGATAAGTTTATATTATTATTTTGTAAAATCAATACTACTCACCAGCTTTTGGGAAATGTACATTTGTATATTTTGAAATAAATTGGTTGTTGAGTAGGCATTTTTTCAAAAAAAATAAAACAAATAATGGTAAATAGAAAAACTATTTTTAATTTCGTCTTTATAAAATAACAGATTTAAACGGATTAATCAATTTTTATTAATTTGTAAATAAACTTTCAGCAAATAAATTCAAATGGAATCAATATACAATTAACGGTTTAATAGTTAATAACGAATTAAGTTATTTTAATTAAATTTAAAATTTCAACATAATTTAATTCTGTTTTTATATTTATTAAAATCAAAAATTAGAATTTAATTCTGCATTTTATATTTTTTATTGAAATTAAATTTTGTTTGATTCTTATTTAATAGTTATTTTAAAAGATAAAAAATCATTTTTATTATTCTTAATTTTTTATAACTTTTAGTCTTTTTATTTAATACTGATACATGTCTAATAAAAAATACGCCATCATTGACATTGAGACAACTGGCGGTGCGGCGGCAAGAGAAAAGATTACAGAAATCGCCATTGTGTTACATGATGGAACGAAAGTAATTGAAACTTTTGAGACTTTACTCAATCCTGAACGCTCAATTCCACTGTATATCACTCAAATTACGGGAATTTCGGATGCTATGGTTGCCAAAGCACCAAAATTTTATGAAGTAGCGAAGAAAATCGTGACGATGACTGAGGGGGCTATTTTTGTGGCGCATAACGTTCGGTTCGATTATGGGTTTGTTCAAGAGGAGTTTAGGCGTTTAGGCTACACATATACGCGACAACAGTTGTGTACTGTAAAGTTGAGTCGGCAAGCATTTCCAGGGTTGCGGTCTTATGCATTGGGTAATCTGATTGAACATTTTAATATAAAAACGACTGATAGACACCGTGCTATGGCTGATACATTGGCAACAGTTGAGATTTTTGAAAAGATCTTTTTGAAAGAAGAAAACCGAGACGAGGCGGTTGCGCTCATAAATAAAGGTATCAAAGAAAACAAGTTGCCTGAGGGTATAAAAATGGAGGCACTCCATGCCTTACCAGAGACATGTGGCGTTTATTATCTGCATGATACTGAGGGGGGGGTCATTTATGTCGGTAAAAGTATCAATATACAGAAGCGCATTTTTGAGCATTTTGGTGACAAAACAACAAAAGGTGACCAGTTTCAAACGTCTGTTGCTGACATCACGTATGAGGAAACGGGAAGTGAATTGGTGGCTTTGTTGCTTGAGGATTTTGAAATAAAACGTATGAAACCACGTGTGAATAAGGCACAACGCAAGACTTATTTTCCTTATGGCATCTATACTTTTGCGGATGAAAAAGGGTATGTGCGCTTTCATGCGGTTAAAAATGTCGCTGCCATTCGGAAAAAACACATCATTTTACAAGAATTTACTAAGCTAAACGAGGCTAAACATTATTTGAAAGCTTTGGCTAAACGGTTTGAACTCTGCGAAAAATTGATGGATGCACATGATACGGAGGGGTCTTGCTTCTATCACCAAATTGGACAATGCAGAGGAGCTTGTATTGGTTTGGAATTACCAGAATCGTACAACGAAAGGGCTTTTGAATTGGCTGAACGATTAAAAACGACATTTGAAGAAGATTTTTTTATCATCGAAAATGGAAAAACGAGTGATGAAAAAACAGTTGTTCTGGTACAAGATGGGCATTTTCGAGGTTATGGATATATCAATACGGAAGGGGGAACTTCAGAAGATTTTTTTGAAGCTGTTAAGAAGATGAAGCCTACTTCAGACTCGAATCGGATTGTTAGACAGTATCTGAGTAGTGGAAAAGGATTTAAAATCATAAAAATATAAAAAAAGGGTGACTACTTAAAGTAGCCACCCTTCTATAAATATATTCACTTTTACTCTAGCCTTAATTATAATGTTTCGTTGTTCGGGTATTCGGGTATTTGTTATTCGAGTATTCGCTGATAACGAATATGTTCAAATTTTGATTTACCTAATACTGAACTTAAAACGGGCAACCATGACATTTATCCACTCTTGGATTAGCCTTAGGTTTTGATAATTTTACATTATCTTTATCAATACAATCTTTACAGCCCAATACACGGAACTCTGTTCGGCGATTCAACTGATGTTCTTCTTCCGAACACTTGACGTTGTTGATACATTTATTTGTTGTCATACCTTCACCATAACCTCTTGGCACAAGACGGTCACGCTCAACGCCTTTCTCAATCAACCAACGGACTACAGATTCAGCACGACGTTGGGACAAGCGATTGTTATAATTGTTAGAACCACGTGTATCGGTATGAGAAGAAATTTCAATGATTTGCGAAGTATTATTTTGCATCAATTTCAAGAGTTTTTCCAGCTCTGGCAATGATTCATCTCTAAGACTCGATTGGTCAAAATCATAATAGATATCCAATAGATAAGCCTGTGCTGTAGGGTCATCAGTATAAAGCGAGCTTGAAGGCGTTAAACCATCTACTGCTTTACCATCCTTATAAGATGCACCATTGTGCTTATAAGATGCACCATTGTGCTTACCAGTAAAAGGTTTTCCGCCTTTGACAAAAAGCTGTTTTTCACGGTCAAAATACACCGCATTAGGGTCTTTTGTTGTATTTGTAGCGATATCAGAAGGAGCTTTTCCATCTATTATTTTACCATTTTTGTAGGTTGTGCCGTTATCTTTTCCTGAAAACGGTTTCCCATTTTTGAGATAGAGCCCTTTGTCTGGGTCAAAATAGACCGCATTAGGGTTTATCGGTATGGTCGTCGGTGTTGTCTTTGTCGTTGCCTCCGTTGTTGTCGGTGTAGTTGTACTCGTCAAATCAGTAGGCTTGGGTTCTGATGTCGTAGATGGCTGTAGATTCAAATTAACAGAATATGTTTTTGAAGCAACCATTCCTTTAGTACAAATTGTATCAGGAGTCGTAATAGCAAAATATTTGTCTTTCTCTGCGCGCAATTTGTAACAACAGCCTTCATCCAATTTAAAATCAAACTTACCAGAAGCATCAGTTGTAAATGTTTGATTTACTTTTGTTGAGTCACAAACCATTAAAGTGACTTTGGCATCGGGCAAAGGCAAACCTGTATTTTGGTCAAAAACGAAACCATCTACTGCGAATTTTTTATCTTTTTTCAATGGAATTTCAATGACAACATTCTCCGACATAGATGCATCTCTCACACAACCTGTCTTCTTGTTTTTTTCATATCCTGCCATTTCAGCTGTGAAAGAACAACATGAATTGAATTTCATATCAATAATTGCTCGACCATCTTTCCCTGTTTTTAATAGCTTTTTAACACATGAATCGCTGGTAATCAAGGCATCTGCAATTGGCTGTTTTGTTGCTTCGTCGTAAACATAGATTTTAACAGGCGTTGCCATTTTTGTAAAACTATAAATATCATCACGCCCTGAACCCCCAATCAGGTCTGATGAAAAGAAACCGCAAGTACCTTCATCGTTGAGCATAATGCCGAAATCATCATCTGTTGAATTAATAGGTGAACCCGGGTTTTCAGGAGATGTCCATTGACCGTCACCACGAGAGTCAACGTAGAAAACATCAATGCCGCCCAAACCTAAATGTCCATCAGAAGCAAAATATAAGCGACCACTTGAATGGATAAAAGGAAATAATTCATTCCCCTCAGTATTGATGTTCGGTCCGAGGTTCATCGGCGGTCCCCAACGACCGTTTTCAAGCTCTGAAACATATAAGTCCATGCCACCAAAGCCACCAGGCATATCGCTTGAGAAGTACAATTTCGTACCATCCGCATTGATAGCCGGATGAGCATTCGAGTATTCATCAGAGTTGAAGGGCAGGCTTTCTTCTGTGCCAAAACC
>JANMJN010001012.1:0-3921 GCA_031371355.1 Saprospiraceae bacterium | reverse complement strand
CTTAGCTTTTGGCAAAGCATGGCAGAATTTCATGAAAATTCGGCGCAATATCCTTTTTGGGCGCGACGAAAAAATCAGTGGCAATGTTGTCGAACGTTGGCGCAATGTCTTTCTCATCGCTTTGGGGCAGCGAAAAATGTTCAAACTGACCATCGCAGCAATGTTACACCTATGTATATATGTGGCGTTTTTATTTACACAAGTTGAGTTGATTGAAATTTTGATTGATGGGACGTTTGGGGTTCATCGGTTTTTTGCACCCTATTTGGGTGTTTTATATACGATAATTGTTAGTACCATAGAAATATTAAGCTTTTTAGCTTTTATCGCAACCGTCGCATTTTTGGCAAGACGTTTTATCCTAAGACTTGATCGTTTCCAAAAAACGGAGATGAAAGGGTTCCCAACGATTGATGCAGCACTTATTTTGGCGTTAGAAATTATTCTCATTTTCGCTATCTCTTGCATGAATGGTGCGGATTCGGTTTTGCAAACCAGAATACCGGAACACTATCATCCTGCAGGACCTTTTGCTATTTCAAGTTGGCTGGGTCCCGCTATTTTGGGCAATTGGGATACCCATTTCTTGGTGGGTTTAGAGCGTTTTGGTTGGTGGTTACACTATTTCATTGTCCTCACTTTTCTGAATTATTTGCCATTTTCAAAACATTTACACATCATTTTTGCCTTTCCGAACACCTATTTTGCACGCCTCAACTCGCGTGGCGAAATGGAAAACATGCCTATCATTATGAATGAAGTGCGTACGTCAATGGACATGGAAGCAATGCCCAATACGCCTGTCATGACGGAGGGGGAGATGCCAACCTTTGGGGCAAATGATGTTTTCAGTTTGAGTTGGAAAAATATATTGGACGCATACACATGTACTGAATGTGGGCGTTGCACCGCCTCTTGCCCTGCCAATTTAACGGGTAAAAAACTATCGCCGCGCAAAATCATGATGGATGTCCGTGACCGTGCCGAAGAGATTGGTAAGCATATGGATACAGGCGATATTCGATTGATAAACAAAGAGTTATGTCCAGATGATAAAGTTCTAACAGCTAAGAATTTTGCTGATGGTAAGTCTCTTTTTGACTATATTTCAAAAGAAGAAATTCACGCTTGTACGACTTGTAACGCCTGTGTAGAAGCCTGTCCTGTTCTGATAAATCCGCTTGATATAATATTGCAATTGCGCCGATATGAGATTTTGACGCTTTCTGAAGGACCAAAAGAGTGGACTCCTATGTTTACAAGCCTTGAAAATTCGGGTGCAGTTTGGCAAATGCCCGTTGAACGTGAAGCATGGATTCATGATGTTAAGTGAAAAGTGAAAAGTGAAAAGTGCCGCAATTGATTGATTCAATTGCGGCATTTCTCATTTTTCACTTTTCATTCAGAAAGTAACACTTCCAATTTCATACCCCGTGAGCCTTTAATTAGAATGCATGTGTCTTCGTCAAAATGTTGTTTTTCAAACCATTCTTTTGCTTCTTTATTTGTTTCAAAAACACCCCCCTCAGTAGGAACAGCTATTTTAGCAAAAGCGTGACCGACAGTTACTAAAGTATTGAAATTCAATGATATAGCTAAGTCGTAAACTGCCTTGTGTTCTGCATCGCTTTCTTCGCCTAATTCAAACATATCACCAATAATAGCGATTTTGTTTCTTTGTGGCATCTGCGACAAACTTTTCAAAGCCAAAGAAAGGCTCGAAGGATTGGCATTGTAGGCATCTAAAATGACGGTCGCTTCACCATATTTGACAAGTTGTGAGCGATTCATACTCGGCACATATTCGCTAATGGCTTTGCATATTTTTCGAGCAGGGACTTTAAAATATTTACCAATGGCAATTGCTGTTATGACATTTGCAAAATTATAATCTCCGACAATTTGCGTTTCTGCTTGCAAAACTTCCCCTTTTTCATCCAAAAAATTGACCTTGAGCAAAGGTGCAGCCGTATCCAAACGGGCTTGATATCCAGGCTCTTGCATAGATAGCTTTTGGATTTTTCGATAAAAGATTTTATGCAAACCTTCTGTTGGTAGCCATTCTTGCAAAAAAGGTTCATCTTCATTGACAAAAACAGTCCCTCGATTATGCGAAAGCCACCGATAAAGCTCTGAATTGCCCATTTTAACACCTTCAATGCCACCAAAACCTTCGAGGTGGTCTTTGCCCATATTCGTCACAACACCATGAGTAGGCTCCAAAATAACACATAAGTCATGCGTCTCGCCTTGGTGATTGGCGCCGATTTCGATAACGGCAGCTTCATAGTCTTCAGTCAATTGCAACAAAGTAAGCGGCACACCTATATGATTATTAAAATTTCCTTTCGTAAAATGTGTTTTGTATTGGCTATTCATCACAGCCGCCACAAGTTCTTTTGTTGTCGTTTTGCCATTTGACCCTGCTATTGCAATAAAAGGAATGTCAAACTGACGTCGATGATGTGTTGCCAAGTTTTGAAGTACCTTCAGTACATCATCAACAATAATAAAGCGGTCATTTTGGTTGAAATCTGGATTATCAATGATGGCGAAAGCGGCTCCTTCATCAAGTGCCTTTTGCGCAAATTGGTTCCCATCGAATGTTTCGCCTTTTAATGCAAAAAAAAGACACCCCTCAGTAATGTTTCGACTGTCGGTTGTGACAATCGGATGTGTTTTGAAAATTTGATAAATATCTTCTATGCTCATACTTTTTGATTTTAAATTAAGGGTTAAAATTAGGCTAAGTTTTTCAAATATGGCATAACTGTTCATTAGTTCATGTGGGTAACATCAAAAATCTTTATCTATATTAATTTATTCTTAATAAATTGTAATTTTTTTTTAAAAAAAATACCGTGAATTTAAAAATGTGACTTATCTTTGTGCTGTTAAGGATAAACATGAATTCAATAAGTATTTTCAAAAATAGTTACTTTAATAAAGCAATATACTTACATTTGAAAATATTTTTTTCTAAATTTGTGACTATTCCTATCTATAAGCGTCTTAAAATTAGAATTACAAAAAAACACAATTGCAACCTTTTCTTTCATAATTATGTTACTTTTTTATAAATTTACATCAAAATGACATTAGGATTGCAACCCAAAGTACAGTTATAACGTTTATAGAGGTATAAAAAGAAATTTAAATTTCCCATTAGGGGATTTATATGTAGATTGTTTTCATTTGGTTTTTTGGGGTTATACAGGGTGTCACTCGTTCTTCGAGTTGCCGCCCTGTTTTTTTTTGCCCAATTTTCATATGTCTATTAATCGGTATAATATTTTTTTGGTGGAACTATTTTTCCTAAACATAGGTTTTTACAACACCAATAAAGCAAAATATTCTTTTACCGATTAAAAACATAGCACATGAATCTCACAGTTCAATCTAAACTCGAATCGTTGCGTCTCGGCACGCCACAAGTTTTCAAAAATCTCGCAATTATTCCACTTTTTGACGAGGCAGTTTCTCCGCTTGACTATATGAGTCTAAAGTCCGCTTTAGAAAAGGGCTTGGCATTCGTTACTGAAGTCAGTGAAGGTGGCAGCGTTCCTGAACTCAAAGTCACTAACAAAGCGACTAAACCGATTTTGTTGATTGATGGTGAAGAACTCATTGGCGCAAAACAAAACCGCATCGTTAATACGTCAATTTTGCTTGCCGCAGAAAGCGAGACACTTATCCCTGTTAGTTGTACCGAGTCTGGACGTTGGCATTACAACAGCCGCGCGTTTGAATCATCTGACAATATGATGTATGCTTCAGCGCGTGCTTCAAAATCTGCTCGTGTTGCATTCAATAAAATGAGTTCAGATAGATATGATGCCGAACAAGGTCAAATTTGGAATGAAGTGGCTTCGCTACATGCTAAGAATAGGACTTTATCTGTTTCATCTGCGATGAGTGATT
>JANMJN010000989.1:0-3183 GCA_031371355.1 Saprospiraceae bacterium | reverse complement strand
TACTGAGCGTGCCAGATGTTTTGGTATAAGTAATAGTTGTAGCAGAAACCTGAGCGACAGTAAGGTTTGCACTGAGTTCAACTTGGTTAAATCTTGGACAGGTATTGGTTGAAACACCTTCTGATAAATTGGTTTGTAAAGCGTATGCATCCAAAGTGGGTGCGGTACAACCCATATATCTTGCGCCGACATTTATAGCAAAGAAAGCATCCGTCACTGTTTTTTCTTCTTGAGAACAAGCACCGTAAAGCAATCTTGCAGCATTGATAGCCGCAGTGCGGGCATTTGCATAGGTTGCATTAGGTGTTAGATTCAATTCCATCAAGTATGTAATTGCTTCTGCTTTTGCGAAACCCAATCCGATAAATTCACCTACTGGGATCAGTGAGCCAACGCCTGCATATTTGTTTCCTAAATTTTCAGTTGCTGCCGTTGTGCCATTGTCCGCTCTGCCATCATCGGTATAGCCAGGAGCTCCTGTTGTCGCTAATGGACCATTGACAATGAGATAAAAATATTTATTTAAAACCCCACTATTGCCATGTACACCACATTGGTCATTGGCTAAACTGGGTGCTGTACAATTAGGGTCTTGCCAATACCGCCCCCCATAAGTATCAGGGTCAGTTTTCGCCTTTGGATTGTCCATACGTCTGAGACCAATATTATCACTTGAAATCTGTTCGCCAATTTGAAAAGGATAAAAAGTGTTGGCAGGCAAGCCTAAAGTCGTTATCGTAAAATTTTCAACACAAGCCGCCCAAATATCACTCAAAGCTTCGTTCATCGCACCCGATTCGCCTTGATAAACAAGGTCAGATGTAAACGAACAGACACCATGACCAATTTCATGTCCACAAACATCAAGGGAAGTCAATGGTCTGAAACCGTTGTTTGCGGATGTACCACTACCGTCGCCATAAGTCATGACACTGCCGTTCCAGAACGCATTATCATAAGCAGGTCCGTAGTGAGTATAACTTTTGATTGCACTGTTTTTGTTATCATAACTTAAGCGGTTATGTACGACACTCCAATAGTCATAGACCATTTCGGCACCCCAATGTGCATCAATGGCATAATCATCATTGGTACCTTCATCAGCGCCAACAGAACCATTGCTCGTTGCACCTCTCATAAGATCTTCATGAGTTCCAGCAGCCGTCTCGTTTTTCCAATTGTTGTCTAAATCAACAAAAGCAAGCGAGTTTTCATGCAAACCAGGTAATGAAACAGGCGCACCGCCCGCGCCATTCATATCATAGGTTTCGATACCTCCACCTCTTGTATCATCTTTTAATATATAAACACTGGTGTTTAATACTGCCGTGCGTGGGTCTTCACCGCTATAAGTCAATTGAGCTGATGTATTGTTGGGGTCGTTTGTACCTAATAAACCTACGCCAATCTGTGTGGTGTAAATATTTCGAGTGCCAGCGTAACGTGTTTGAGCCGTACCGAGCACCGACGAAATGGCAGCAGCAGGTCTTTCAGACGTGATAGGCATGGGTAACCTTGCCGTATTGACAGGTTCACAATCCTGCAAATCTGTTTTTACTTTAGCTGCTTGTGCACTGGCATTTACTTTATCAGCATGCTTAATAATGGCATCTGACAAGAGTATTTTACCATTTACAGCATCTACATAAATGAAATTGCGGCTTAATGGTAGGGTTGCATAGACATCGAATTTCCATGAGAGACGTGGTTGGTTGCTGCCATAGATGTCCCGTGCATAGACAAGCAAGCCTTTAGGTTTTTGCGCTTCTGCCAACTGGCTTAGTCTTGAGACCATAGCCGGATTGTCTTTGAAAGTCGCTTTATCTTTTTCTAATGATTGCCAAGAATATTCTTGAGCATTGACAAAACCAAGAGCCATATCTAAGGCAGCTGATTCTGTTAATGATGGGCTACTAATGGCATTAGAAAAATCAAAAACCTCAGAAACTATTGAATGGATTTTACCATTCTTTAGGTTCACATTAACAGTAGAATGATCTACTGTGACCCCATTAAAAACCTGCTTATACTTGACAACGGAAATACCATTTTTAAGGGGTGTTGTTGCGACAAGCACCAAATGGGTCGTCGCCTTTTGAAACTGAAAAAGTTCGCTAATGAATGCCTCCGCATTGTTAGCATCGGGTAAATTTGTGTTTTTAAATTGGATAAAGGATGGAGTGCCTAATGATTTGCTCATCTCAAAATACTCAATAGATGTATTCTGTCTTAACGTACTTTCAAATTGATTTGAAAGCTTTTGTGCAAAACAAGAAATAGAGACAAAACAAATAAAAGCAAAAGTAGCTAATTGTTTCATGTAAAAAGATGTTTGATTTTGATGAAATGATGTTTGATTTTGATGAAATAAAGAAGAAATTATTTTTGTGTTTTATTAAAATCAATCCATTAGGTATAAAATTGGCTTACTTGATTTGTTCAAGTTAGGTATAGGAATACATATGCATTTTAGGTTGTACCCAAATGCGATTTGCGTATTCATCGCTATGCTCAGAATGAAATACTAATTGTAAATATTGAAATTTAAAGAAATCTAAAAAAGACTACTTTGTTTGATAGGTTATCATATAGAAAAGGTGTTGTTTATTTGTTCGATAGATTTTATGTTTAAGAGTAAGCATGAAAAAAAAAAATTAAGCACTGTTTGATAAATACAAAGCAATAGGTAATTCGGTTTTATGTTTTAAAAAAGTATTTTACTTTTACTTTATTCATCCCATTTGTACAAACCTAAAATTGTTGGTCAGAAAGTCATAATCCTTGTTTATGATTGTAAAAAACCGAATCGAATGCTGCAAATACTGAGGGGTGAGCCTGCTGACATTATCAACAGTTTTCTCTTGTAATGAGATTGATTTAAGTACCCCAAAAGTTATTCAAATGCAACTTATTAAAACATTTGAATTGGTTTGAAAACGTAGTACAGTTTCAATCTATTAGTTGCGATTTGAAACCATACCTGATATGCCCGTAATACAGTCATTGTTTTAAAACTCAAAGTTTGATATTGAATAGTTGTGTGTGGTATGAGAAAATTTAAAAGTAGAGATAGTAGTGTGAATATTTTATTCATTTTGTTTGTTTTTAAATAAAAAAGACAAATGTTAGTTTGGTTGTATTTGTATTAAATAAATGGTTTTTAGCTTCATCAAATTCTCAATG
>JANMJN010000967.1:0-7568 GCA_031371355.1 Saprospiraceae bacterium | reverse complement strand
ATTGATTTTTGAATAGAAAAGAAATATAGGTTATTGCTTTTATGGCATCATAATACATTGACAAATATTAACCCTGATGAAAATATAATAGAGAGATAAACGATTATGTGCGAATCCATGATTGTCAATTTTTTAATTGTTTTTATTAGAAAAACCTCATTTGGTTCTTTAGGATACCCCTCAGTAAAATCGAATAAAATCGACAATACTGAGGGGTGCTTTTAATCAATTTTTAGCCACAGCTGAAGGCATTTCAGATTTAGGTGTGAGCGTTAGGTTTTCAATCAACCATTTGCCATTTTTCTTTGCTAAAAGAACGGAACAAGCCATTTCTTCAACCTGAGTTTTACTGCCAAATACAGAAGTATTTTTTTCACGATAAGTCGTTAAGAAAAGGTCAGGATTCAGATATTGACCCGTCATATCCAACACTTCCGTTGTACGGCTGTCAGGTTTAGGCATTTGAGCAAACATTTTGAAAAGGGCAATGTAGTTTTGAGTTAAAGCTTCTTTACCTTTTACAATCGTGCCTAAAGGCGTCACATGTGTGGCATTTTCAGCAAATAAATCCACCAAAGCTGCTACATTTCCAGTATTTAATGCTTTCTTAGCATTGTCATACACCGCTTGAATGTCCGCATCATAAGTGTTTTTTACAGATGATGTTGCATCAAGTGCAGGCATAGGCATAACAGGCGTAATAGCGTCCGCTTCGATATACCATTTACCATTGATTTTATGCACAACCGCAATGCCTTTGGTTTTACCACCAACTTGCTGTCCTTTGATCTTAATATCGGCTTCGGAATCAAAAGTAACGACAGCTACATTGGGTGATAGTACCTGAACAGCAGGGTTGGCGTAAGTAAAGGTCGGTCTGGAATCCACCATTTTCATAAATCCATCCCATGATGCTTTAAGAGCTGCTTTTCCAGATGTTATGTTGCCATCAGGTCCGATTTCAGTAGCCGTTTCGGTATAGTAGCCCCACCCTTTTGCATCCTGACCATTAGTGAAGGCATTACAAACTTCATTGAACATCTGAATAACTTCAGCTTTAGTGTTAGGATTTTGAGCATGGACTGTTGAGAACATACTTGTCATAAAAAGAACTGCGAAGAACAATTTGACTGATTTCATGATTTTTAAGAATTTTAATTAATTTAATAAAATGATTGAATTGATAAAATGATTGTTTTCATTATTTGCTTTTGATGTTACAAAGTTACATGTAGAAAGAAGCACAAAACATCAGTAGATTTTCGTAATTCACTACGCATATCTGCGTATTTCCTCAAAGTTTCAATCGGTATATCACTTTTTGTACCCCTCAGTAAAAAAGCATTTTGAGGTTAACACATTACCGATAAATGCCCGTTATACGCGCTTCACCCATAGTGAGACCTTGACAAAACTGAACACATAACTGTGTTAGAAAATGCCAATCAACGAGGTAATTTGCCATAAAAAAAGTAAGCAATACAGCACTGCTGATGAGTAATTCCGCTTGGCTTTTTTGAATAAACTTTTCCATTTGATTAATGCTGTTTTTTGAAAATGATGAATGATTGTTTGATTGTTTGCCTTTGATGATACAAAAGTGTAGGGATTGAGAAGGGTAAAACATCAGTAGATTTTCGTAATCTACTACGCAGATGTGCGTATTTTTAGAAAAAAAAAGGTTTTTTTACTGAGGGGGTACTAAATCTTAGTAAGATTTGAAATCTTACTAAGATTGTTTTAGGTTATTCCAATCCGATTTATTAATTTTAGAGCAAATTAGGCGTGTAAATCTTCTTTTTTACATAAAATCTGCTGACCTATGAGAATGAAAATAATCTACAACAGTTTGATTGTTCTTATAACAATCTGCATCTATCCAACCAATGCTCACACGCAACAAACCGCCATTGATAGTCTTCGTTTGGTATTAGCTAAAGAAAGCAATCCAGAAAAAAAAATTGATACTTACTATGACATCGCTTATGAAGTGATGGAAATGAACTTAGAAAAGGCTGTTCCTTATGCCGATACATTGGACCAAATGGCGACGACCTACAAAAGTCAAAAGGCAAAAGCTTATGCACTGTATTTTAGAGGGCATATTCAGAAAGGTCGCGGTGACTTTATGGGTGCCATTCGCTTGTTCAAACAAGACATTGTTTTGCACCAACAACTAAAGGATCTCAAAGGCGAGGCTCAAGATTATAATAATATTGGAGCATGTTTTGGTGAATTATTTCAAGCAGATTCAACGGTCATTTATTATTTGAAAATGGCTGAAATCTGCGACAAATTGACTGATTACAGTGGTCTCGCATCGGCTTATGCCAATATCGGTAATTTATACGCCGATCAAAAAGCATTTGATAAAGCCACCGAATTTTTAGAGAAAGCCTTGAAAATCAGATTGGAACATGGAGAGGAAAAGAAAACCATGTACACCTATAATAACCTCACAACGGCTTATGGCATGGCAGGAAATATTGATAAAGCGATTGAGTACGCCAACAAAGGCATTGCTGTTGCCCTTAAATACAAAAACCTATACGTTGCGGGTGTCATCGAAGGCGGTATGGGGCATTTATTGAGTAAAAAAGGAATGAATCAAGAGGCAATAGTGCGTTGCGAACGGTCAATTAAGTATTTGGAAGATGCCCAAAGGAAAGTCAATCTCGTTTTTCCATATGTCAATATTGCAACGGCTTATAATGCCCTCAACAAACCCCAAAAAGCATTGGAATATGCACAAATAGGTTATGCTATTATGTTGGAAACCAAACAAATAGACCCTTTGGGTGAATATTATGAAAACATTTCTGAGGCTTATGAAAAAATGGGCAATGATAAAGAGGCTCTGGTGTGGTTGAAGAAAAATATAGCGTTGAACGATTCTATTTTCAAAGCTGAAAATGTCAAAAACGTCGCTGAAATTGATACTAAATATCAAACCCAAAAAAAAGAAGCCCAAATAGCACAACAAAACCTCGATATTTCAGAGCAGAAAGCTGAAAACTTTCGTCAACGGACTTGGTTGATTGCTTTGATTATCAGCTTATTAGCATTCGCTGCTTTTGGTTATTTGTATTACAATCGCTACCGTTTGAAACAAAAAGCGATTTTAGATGCGGCAGTTATTCGAGAACACCAGTTGGGTTTAAATGCTGTCATTGAAGCACAAGAAGCAGAACGCAAACGTATTTCAAAAGACTTACATGATGGCATTGCACAAGAATTGGTTGCGTTGAAATTGGGTTTTAATCGGCTTCAAAATAAAATAGAAAAGGTTGCACCCAATGAAGCATTAAATATTGAGCAATTAACAAATCAACTCAATGACTCTTGTACTGAAGTCAGAAATATAGCTCATGTAATGATGCCGCCAAACCTTGAATCTGCGGGTTTGGTCTCCGCTTTGGAAATGCTTTTGCGTAATACCTTACAGCATAATAATGTACAATCAGAATTTGAATATTTTGATTTACCAGAACGCTTGAATGATAAAACAGAGGTTGGTTTGTATCGTATTGCACAAGAGTTATTGAACAATATTTTGAAACATGCGCAAGCGTCGAAGGTCATCCTTCAATTATATAAAACTGGTAATCAATTGATTATGCGCCTTGAAGATAATGGCAAAGGTTTTGATTTTGAGGCAGCCAAAAATAAAAGCAGTATGGGTTTGTTGAATATTTTGAGTCGTGTTAATAATCTGGGAGGTACTTATTTCTCTGAAAAAGGCTCAACAGTTGGTACAGTGTCAACCATTCGAATACCCTTGTAAAAACATGATCAGATTTAGGAAAATTCTAAAAGATTTCCTAAATGTATCTTGAAACCTATCAAATTTAAGAAAAATACTGAGGGGTTAGAAAATTTAAAAAATGGAACAAAAAATAAAAGTCATTATCGCAGATGACCATCATTTAGTTCGACAAGGATTTAAGTCTTTACTCGAAGACCTTGATTTTGTGGATGTGATTGGCGAAGCATCCGACGGCAAACAGGTTTTACAGTTATTAAAAAAGGACAAACACACAGACGTGGTTGTCATGGATGTCGATATGCCCGTCATGGGTGGTTTAGAAACGCTGGAAGAGATTACAAAAACGTTCTTTGGCGTAAAAGTCATCATGCTCACAATGCTTAACAACAAGGAAGTGATTCAGAAAAGCGTGGAGAAAGGTGCTAAAGGCTTTTTATTTAAAAATACATCTTCACATGAATTATCGGATGCGATAAAGAAAGTGGCGAGAGGGGAATCCTATTTTTCAGGTGATGTGGCTTTGACTTTATTGAATAAAACAACAAGCAACTCCCTACATTCCCTTGACGTATTGACAGACCGTGAAATAGAAATCCTTAAACTGGTTGCCGAAGGTTTTTCGAGTACTGAAATTGGTCAAAAACTCTTTATCAGTCCACGTACTGTGGATACGCATCGAAATAATTTGATTCAAAAACTTAACGTTAATGGCGTTGCTGGGTTGATACGTTTTGCGGTTATGAATAAAGTTATTTAAGGATATTTAGGATATGATACCCGTGTAATCACTGTTTAAGAGACCACTTATGGAGAGATAAAACTGATTTACGCTGGTTTTCCTTTGTATTCTTGCAGAATGACAAGAAAGATCAAATCAGTCGTATCCCTCCAAACAGCCATCTGAAATCAAACCCTATCCATTTTTACAATTTTTGGCAAAAACTTAGCAACGACATCCACCAAAGCCTTTTGAGACAGCATAACTGACCGAATATCTTTGTAGGCATGTGGTGCTTCGTCTAACCCCCCATCAATTAATGTCACACCACTTTCGCGTAGCAAGCGATTCATTTCGTTGTGTGTCATACTTTCCTTCGCTCGGCGGCGGCTCATCTTTCGACCTGCGCCATGCGCTGCGGAATTAAGCGAAGTGACTTCCCCTTTTCCACGCACGATAAACCCAGGAGCTGTCATGCTGCCTGGAATGATACCCATGTCACCGAGATTGGCAGGTGTAGCGCCTTTTCTGTGTACAATGACTTCACGACCGTCATGAAATGGCTCTTTCCAAGCAAAATTATGGTGATTTTCAATCCGTACTTTTACAGATGTTCCCAATTGTTTAAGGATTCGGCGGTGAATCTCATTGTGACACGCCGAAGCATAATCACCAGCTAAATTCATCGCTGCCCAATATTCAGCACCGTCTTCTTCATCGAGCATCAACCAAGCCAAATGTTGGGCTTCTCGAGGCAGTTTACGCTTTTCCATAGCGATATTGGTGTAATATTTGGCAATGTTTGCCCCCAAACCACGCGAACCTGAATGGGACAAAAGAGCGACATACTCCCCTGCTTTCACACCCAAAACATCGTCATCGGTTTCAAAGCTAACGATACCAAACTCGACAAAATGGTTGCCTGAACCCGATGTCCCGAGTTGATAAGCGGCTTTTTGTTGCAAATTTTTCAACATATCAATCTCTTTGAACAAAGGGCTGTCAATAACTTCATGGTCAACGGATTGAGACCAATGCCCACCCGCACCAAAAATGGTGTTTTCGATAAGTGCTTTTTCAAAAGACTTTTCGTATTTCTTAAATTCACTTCCAGAAATCGGCAAAACCGACAAACACATACGGCAACCAATGTCCACTCCCACCCCAAAAGGAATAACGGCATTTTCAGTTGCCAAAACGCCGCCGATGGGCAGACCATAACCTGAATGTGCATCGGGCATCAAAGCACCTGCGACTGTAATCGGCAATTTCATAGCCGTATTCATTTGCAAAAAAGCTTCGCGCTCGATATTTTCCTCGCCATAAGTAGTGAAAGGCAACGGATGTTCTGCCAAATGATAGATTTTAGCGTCTTCTAATGGTCGTTCTTTGATGCGCTCGGCGATTTTCCCCCACACTTCATCGTCCCAATAGTCTTCAGGATTGGTTACGAGACCCCTCAGTATTTCTTCGACTTCTTCAAACGCAGCATGTTTATATTGCTTTTCTAAAACGCTCATAGTCATACTGATAGCAGGGTTTTGAGGGAACCCGAGTTCTAAAAGCTGTTTAGGCTTTATCTTTAACTTAGCCATTTTAATATAGATTATTGTTGATTGATAATTTCTTATTGCTGTATTACATTTACAATAAGCGTTTACAATCTTGCGAAAAAAACGAAGCCTCGCAAGACCAATGCTTGCGAGGCTTCCATCCCCCAAAATACTGAGGGGGTGTCCATCATCGCTAAAGCAATCGGATTTTGTTTAATCTGGGCTGACTGAGAAGGACACGCATAATTGTAATTTTTAAAGATGATTGACTATTTTTTTATTCAGTTGGTAGGCATAACTTAGGTTTTGCGAAAAAAGTTCCACGCGCCACGCCTAACCCTACATAAAGTTGAATCAAACCGGTTCCTTTTGCATTAAAGCTGAAAAAACCAAGTGCTCTAAGAATGATTGAATCGTCTGGTCTGCGTCTTTATTGGCAACATCCGTTAAACGCGGCAAGTGTTGAGCAAAAAAATGCTGAAAATGAGCTGCTTCAATCACTGTACTCGCCAATGAATGCGGGTAAGAATAGGCTTGATTATATTCCGAAAATAAATTAGCAATGCGCTGACACAAGTCCTTATAGGGTTTAAACAATTGATCTGAATTGTTATTATCAACCTCTTTTGATAAATAAGCTTTGCTGCTTTCGCTGATAACTATGTCGTACAATGCTTTGTGGTTAAAATCTATTTTACCTAGTGAATCATCTAATTCATGAGTCAATAAGTCAATTACAAGACGGATTTTTTCTTCTGTATTTGTCATATTGTTGATATTAAAAATCACTTGATATTCCAAATAGCTCCAATACCAAGTTATGATGTATAACAACAATCGGTGTTTGTTTTCAAAATAACGGTAAATGCTTGCCTCTGTCGTGTGAATTTCCTCAGCTAATTTTTTAAAAGTAAATGATTCAAAACCAAGTTTGTGAATCATCTCTATACCGTATTTGACGATGCGTTGACCTAAATCGCTTGATTCAGGGTCACGGAGAAATAATTTTTCATTTAAGTGGATACTTATTTTTAAGTCCATAACAAGATGGTTTAAAATTTTAATGGTCTAAAATAAAAATCTCGAATCAATGAATTCAATATTTAATAAATTTATTATCAATTATTTATAGAACATAAATATATTCATATCATTCTATTTTGAAGGTATTCTGTCTAAAAAATTAGAAATAGTCATCCTATCTTTTTTTAGTTAAAACAAAGATACGATGAACTTTTTAAATTAAATAATAGTTTTACTATCATTATTGATTGTTTTATTACTTTTGTCATCTGTAAAGCAATCAAATTTGAAATAAATACCATTTTTTTTATTAAAAAATATTAGAAACTTTTTGATTTAGAGGAGGTATTTGCGCTCATAGAAGAACTCGATTTTTAAAAAAAACTATGCGCTTCATCAATCTTACCTTCGACCAAGTCCAACGCCGCTTGCATGTGAACGATGCCGACTCCTGGGGCATTGTCGTCGAGGCGCTTTTGCCTAGCCTCAAGCCTGGCACCATCGTCGC
>JANMJN010000963.1:0-3496 GCA_031371355.1 Saprospiraceae bacterium | reverse complement strand
GACCATTTCCATATTGGTATTGGTATTGGTATTCTTTGGCTTTCTCACGCATCAATTGTTGCTTTTCGCGCGATAAACGTTGCGCATCACGTTGCAGTCTTTGGGCATCTTGACGGTATCTTTCTGCATTGCGGCGTCCTTCTTCTGACATACGTTTAGCATCTTCTTTCATGCGTTGAATATCTTCTTTTGACATACGTTTAGCATCTTCTTTCATGCGTTGAATGTCTTCTTTTGACCAGTTAAAATTATACTTTATTTTATCTTTTAATTTATAAACCCTTGTACTGTCATTCCATTCCCCCATTTTGACGCTGTCTCCATCCATAAAATAGAAACTCCGGGGTCGGCGAAGCAATTCACCTTCTAATCCTTTCATATATATTTTTGGCATGACGAAATCGAAATGATTGTCAAAATTAAATTTCTCAAAACCCTCAAAACCCTTTGCCCAATTATTATCAAAATTGAAATGATAAAACCCATTATCCCCCAAATTAAGCTTCATATCCTTTCCTTCTTCCATTTTTTTACCATCAATAAAGACCTCTTTGTCGGATGTTATTTTGATTTCAGAGTATGAACCATCGCCTTTTTTCATCTTCAAAATAGTATTGCCTTCGCTGTCTTTTTCCTTTTTCAAGGTTGTTCTTGGAAAAGTAGGTGGTGTTGGCGGTATTGGTGGTGTTGGCGACGTAGGTGGCATAGGCGGCATGGGTGCACCAAAAAGTGTCGGTGGCATAGGTGCTACAGGTGGCGTAGGTGGTACGGGCGCAATCGGCATACCGTACAATAGGCCTTCAGTCACGTCTTCATACTTATCAAAATCTTCTTTTGGAATCTCTTTTCCATCAATTTTGAGTTGTGTGACGTTGCCGTCCTCTACTTTCATTTCCACCTTTTTGTCGCCATCTTCTTTGATAATCGTCAGTTTACCTTTGGGTGGCAAAGTATCGGCTGAAAGGGGTGACAATACTGAGGGGGGTGTTTTTTCGGATTGAGTGCGAGTGATTGTCTTGTTGTTACCAAAAGACAGAGCTGTAACGACAGCTAATAATACCGCAGTTGCAATGAGCTTTTCCATGATGTTGGAGCGATTTTGTGGTTGATTTAATATACGTTTAATTCTTTTCAATAAAAAATGCTTGTTTTTACCCGCCAAGGTTAAGGCAAGCCCATAAGTACGTACATTTTGAAGCTGCATTTCCTGCAACGACAGCAAGGCTTTGGCATAAGTGAGGGAATTACTACAGAGCAAAACCGCCACATCGTCGCAACGATTTTCGCGCTCGGTGCGGATATTTGCCGAAATCCACCAAGCTGCCGGATGGTAGTAAAACAGAATTTCGATGACTGATTGCGCTATGTTTAGCAGATAATCACGGTGGGCTATATGCGCCAATTCATGTGCTAAAATGGCTTCAACCTGGGCAATTGACATACTATTGACCGTGCCTATGGGCATGAGAATCAATGGTTTAAGCCAACCGATAACCATTGGAACGCTCACCATCGCAGACTCTGCGAGTGAGACCGCATAACGTACACCGAGTTTGTTTTTGAAAAAATTCATTCGGCTTTGCCACTCGGCGGACAGTGGGACCAATTGCTTTGAGCGTAATTGTTGTACATACATCAATCCACCCATTAAGCGTAGCGTGAAAAAGGCAACACCCATGAGCCAAATCGTGACAATGAGGTACAGGTTTTCGTTAAAAAACATACTGATGCTCTGCATAAACGATTGATTGTCAACGGATGCTTCAAAAATAAGACCCCTCAGTATCAGCGACTCATAGAAGTTGTCGGGTTCGGTATAAGTCGCTTTTTCAAGCAAAAAAACAAACGTACCGATTGCCGAAAGGAACATCGTGAACAACGCGCCAAAAGCCACTCGATAGCGCAAAGCCGCCGATTTTCGCTGCAAACCCATCATGATAAAAGCCATAACGGAAGCAATAAGCAACCCTTGCCAAAGTGTGTGAACAACTGTCCAACCCAGCGCGTAAGTCCAATTAGGAGGTAAAATACTTTGTAACCAATTCATTTTTAAATATTTATAAATGATAGATTATTTTTTTTCGATTTGCTCTATCAATGCTTTGATTTCAGCCAATTCACCATCTGACGCATTGTGATTACCTAAGGCTTCCATGACGAGTTGCATGGCAGAGCCTTTAAAAGCGGATTCAACAAAATGATTGACCAAATTCCGTTGTGTCTCGGTTTGCGGTATTGCCGCACTATATATATGTGACCTTGCAGAATCATCGCGGACGAGCAAGCCTTTATCGTTCATCACCTGCATCGTTTTCAGCGTTGTGGTGTACCCTACTGTCCGAAGGACTCCATTCGGAGAGGGGTCGCGCTGTTCGTTGAGTTTGTCGTTGACAAACCGAACGGATTGTGCATTGTTTGCCCATAAAATGTGCAGTATTTCAAGTTCTGCCTCTGTGGGTTTTACAAATTGATTTGCCATAAAATCAAAATTTTATTTTTTTAATAAAAAGACATCTTGTCTGCGTTACTTTGCATCTAATTTCTAACTACGACAAATATAGTACGATAGTTATCGTAGTTCCAAATTTTACTACGTTTTTTTTCGTACTTAGTCAAAGATTTAACATTTAATCATGAAATACACACTTCGTATCAGCCTATTTAAGGCAATGATTCTGTTTCTTTTTTCAATATGTTTTATTGAATCACACGCACAAAACACTGATTATCAAATACTTAAAAATATTTCAAAACGCCGCAGCCCTGCCGATAACAGTTTTAACCATTTTATTTCAAATACGGCTGGTTATGCGAGCGTTGGTACTCCAATATTGATGTATGGCATAGGTTTGATTGAGCATGACAAAGATTTGCAAAAAAAATCGCTTGAAATAGGTGTGTCGGTTGCCGCAACGATTGTAGAGACTTATGCCTTGAAATACATCGTCAAACGTCCGCGTCCGTACATTACATATCCTGATATTAATGCTTTGGATACTGAGGGGTCTCCTTCATTTCCGAGCGGGCATACATCAGCAGCTTTTGCATTAGCGACTTCTTTGAGTTTGAATTATCCAAAGTGGTATGTCGTTGTGCCATCGTTTGCTTGGGCAGGTTTGACGGGTTATTCGCGGATGTATTTAGGCGTTCATTATCCAACAGATGTCTTGGCGGGTGCAGTATTGGGCGCAGGAACGGCTTGGCTGGGTTGGAAAGTCAATAAAGCATGGCAAAAAAGATTGGAAAAAAGACAACTCTAAATAACAAAATGCTTTAGTTCAATTTTGTAAAAAATGGCTGCCTATATTTGTACAACAATAATAAATTCGAATAAAGTGTTTATAAAGTAGTATTTTTGAAGTCGTCAAACATAAACTTTCACTATTTTCAGACATCCAATCATTTTGAAAACGAATTTATATTTCTTATCCAAAAACTAATAACGAATATGAAATCACTACCTTTTAATTCTAAATTTCGCCAAAACACGGTGTTT
>JANMJN010000530.1:0-1663 GCA_031371355.1 Saprospiraceae bacterium | reverse complement strand
ACTTTTAAACGCCAAATTACTGAGGGGGTCTCTCGAAAACTCGTTGGCTTCACGCTCGATGACCGACGTGTGCCGCGTCATGGCTACGCAATTTTTGATAGTGAAAACAATGAAATTGGCGTGGTGACTTCTGGCACATCGTCTCCGACTTTGGACAAACCGATTGGTATGGGTTATGTCAAAAAAGGATTTGATAAAGCGGGTTCGGATATTTTTATCGCTTTTGGTGGCGGGAAAAAGTTGGCAGCTAAGGTGGTTAAGTTGCCGTTTTTGTGATTTCAAAAAGGCGGATGCAAACCAGCCATCTTCAAAAGTCGTCTTAAATTAACACTGCCACTACGGTTCAATTGTAATAGTTGAACCGTAGTTCGTCCGATAGCTGTTTTTCCATCAATTATCAAATCGTCCTCAATCCACTGAAAATGGTTCAACCATTTATCTTGTCTGGGATTATAGAGACGGCAAATTTGGTGTGTTAAAGGGTCAAAATGATGGATTTTATCTTGTTTATAACCATTACACCCTGCACAACTTCGTGCAATGTTTTCAAACACCGATAATCCTCCTTTACTCGTTGGAATAATATGGTCAAATTGGAAAGAGTTGGATGAAAAGTTTGAAGGCAGCCAACAGTACTCGCAAAAGCCTTTGGATTCAACTAAAACCAAACGTTGGACAGCGACAGGGATATAGGCATCAGCCATTGGAAACAACATTTAAACCTAAACTATCCATTAATTGAAGCAAAGGCATATTGCGAAGTTGCGCTAATTCGATAAGATATTTAACACGTTCATTGCGTAAGGCTTCTTCTTCCGTGACTAAATCCATAAATTCAGTATGCTCCATTTCAGTCATGGTGTCTGGTTCTAATTTTTGAATTAACAGAGCATAGCGTTCTGCTTTTTGAGGAGGCAAAACAGTTTGATTGATTTTATGCAATAAAGTTTTTTCTTGATTTTTCGGGTCTGATGCTTTTCTTCTTGTAATGAGGGCATTGAGTTCTCTTACAAAATATTCTAACTCATTAATTGGCATTTGGGAAGCACCTAAAAGCAAGCCTTGAGTGTCTATATTCGATTGAACTTGTGTTGTTGCCATATTTTTGATATTTTTTATTCAGTCGTTAGAACCGTCATATTTTTAACAAAATTGCACTTTTATTTCTTGTTTTACAACTATACGTGTCCATATTTTCCATTTCTGGTTCATTTCGTCAATTCTATATTTCATATCAAATCCTCAATTCAATTTATATGTCAACCCCTTCGCCTCAACCGCCGCAATAAAATCAGAATCTACATTCACCTTTTTATCTGTCGAATACAAGTGCAACGTTTGTCGATTGGTCGCATCTAAGAGTTGTGCTTTGAGTTTATGTTTACCTTTAAATTTTTGACACATTTTTTCTAAGTCTTGAATCAATGTTTCCGTTACAATTTCAATTGGAATCATCAACGTGATACTTTCTGTCAACGAATTGCCGAGCGAAGCCAGTTGTTTTACATCTTTTAATTTTAATTCAAACTCTTCTGAATTCCATTTTTGCTTCATTTCGCCTTCAATCAACACCGAAACGCCCGGTTGTAGAATAGGACTGAACCGCGCATAATCCTCATTAAACAGTGCAAATTCCTGTGAACCTTTATAGTCTTGAATCACA
>JANMJN010000526.1:0-1535 GCA_031371355.1 Saprospiraceae bacterium | reverse complement strand
GCTTTTAAAGAAATATGAAAAGAATTGTGGTAATATCAATTCATTACACTTGATTAAAGCTAAACTTACAAAAATGCTAAAATCCCAATCCCAATCTACAACTTTAGTTATTCCTATTGTGCCATTTTTAGATAAAAGAACATCTCCTTTTTGTGGTTTGCATCTTTTGATTAATGATAAATGTTCTTCAATGGAGATACGCTTCACCTCATTCAAGTTAACATATTTAGTTTGTATATCTGTAACTCTTAAAAAAGGTACACCATTTTCAATATAGTTTGGAGTAGCATGAGTGCCATCAATCACTTGCTTAGTCACGTATTTTAATTTTTTGACTTCCCAATGTTTAGGAATTTCTCCAATCCACTCAACCCCCGAATCTTTATATTTAGAATACGTTTTCATACACATTGCTTTTAAAGGATTTCTTTCAACATACCGTCTGTTTCCGCTTCAACCGCCAAAATATCCTTCCGAATATCCGTAAGTGGGCGCAAAGGTTTGAATGTGTAGAAATATTTGGTAAAATTGATTTCGTAGCCCGTTTTGGTTTTGGTATCGTCCACCCACGCATCAGGTACATGTGGTTTTACTTCACTCTCGAAGTATTCCATAATGTCCATACTGAGGGGTACGTTTTCGGCATCTCGCAGACTACCATCAGGTTTAGGGTTGCCTTTACTATCCGTTTTTATTTTATCTTTTTCATCGTACATCGGACGTTCAACGGTGATGCGATTGTAACCGAAAAAGCTGTTATCAAAGATTTTAGAAAACTTCGGGTCAGCCTTATCGTACGCGCCATACAGTTCCGCGATGCGTTTGATTTGGTCGGGTGCTATTTCTTTCCGTTTATTGCCAAGACTGCGCTGCATTTTGGTATAAAACGGATTGCCTTGGTCATCAAATCCGCCACCTGTGGCATTAATCAACTGCACTTTACCTTTCCGATTCTCGGGTTTCCGATTAGTGACGATAAAAATATAAGTCGAAATACCCGTATTATAAAACAATTGGTCAGGCATCGCCACAATCGCTTCAAGCCAATCATTTTCGATAATCCATTTCCGAATCTCACTTTCGCCACTGCCCGCCGAACCCGTAAACAAAGGCGAACCATTAAAAACGATTGCTAATCGAGTGCCATCACCGTCGCGCTTTTGTTTTGATAACATGTGTTGCAAAAACAAAAACGAACCATCATTGATACGCGGCAAACCTGCCCCAAAACGCCCTTCATAACCTTTTGATTCGTATTCTTTTTTGATAATCTTTTCGGCACTACGCCACTCCACGCCAAACGGCGGATTGGACAACATATAATCAAAACGATGGTCAGGTAAACCATCAGAAGTAAAAGTATTGCCAAACTTGATATTGGAAGGATTTTGCCCTTTTATCAGCATATCCGATTTACATATAGCATACGATTCAGGATTTATTTCTTGACCAAATAGCTCAAGTCGTGCATCAGGATTGAGTTCTTGCAAATATTCATCTGCCACTGATAACATACCACCTGTACCACAAGCAGG
>JANMJN010000779.1:0-3000 GCA_031371355.1 Saprospiraceae bacterium | reverse complement strand
TATAGCCTTCGGGAATCGCTAAAATAAGATTCACCATCTCATCTTTTGCCGTGCCATAGTCCACTGCGTACAGGCGTTCGGGATTAGAAAAAGGGTTTTCTTTATCTCCAAAACATAGAAGCGGGTTGATATACATTTTGTCGCCAGCCATTGATACATAGTCCGTTGTCTTTATTTTTGAAGTGCTTTTCAAATTGCTTTCTTCAAAGGCTTCTGGTTTTTCAAACTGATGTTCCTCCAGTTTTCCACTCACAAGCAAACCGTTTAAAACAGTGTGTGCAAATTTTTCAGCACCCATTTCCTTAATTTTTTTACGACTTTCGACGGCATCATAACCAGTTGTCGTCATATTGATATTGCCCGACAGCTCCCCCTCAGTATTGATGGTCAAAGTAGCGAGTGCCATTCGACGTGTCGCAGCTTTATTGGTTGGAACAACGAGACTGTAACTGTCTTTCCCCCAAAACTCGTAGCCCCCGCCGTTGAGGTCTTCGAAAGGCAACAGATCTATTGGATGTGGATAAGAAGAAGCATCAATAAAAAAAGTATCCTTTTCGATAAGTACATGCCCAATAACACGGTTAAAACGGCTATAAACAGCATAAGGCGTACCAATTTTACCATGATCGCGCGTGCTAATCAAGACAGGGCGAACTTCTACGCCCACCGTTCTCAGCATATTCATCATCATCAGGTTCATTTCAGAAGTCGTTACTTTTCGCTTTTCTTTCAACTCCTTTACCGAACCTGTTAGGAAAAGAGAGCGGCTTTTGTTTTGCTCAAAATTGGTTCCCACATAGTTAAAAACGGCTTGGACCTTTTCTCTGGGTTTCATACCCTCATTGACAACCGTCGCCAATTCATCCTTCATCGCGCTTTTTTTATCAATAATTCCGAAATAATCGTTGTCATTGAGGAGTTCTTTGGCTTCTTCGTCCCACGATTTGATAACTTTTCTAACCAATCCATAACCCACAGGTGGGCGAATCTCTTCAAGATAAAAAGTGAGTCTTGTCAGATAATCTTCCTCCGATGTGATGTATTTTTCAGGTTTAAAGGCGGGTACATCTTTTTGAATCCAAAGGTTTTGGATTATATTATAAGAAATGGCTTCAGCACCTGACCCAATGGTTTCTGATTTTGAATCTTGTTTGTTAATAAAATAAGGCGTATCGCCTTGTCCAATTTTAGAGACATGAAAATAATCAGGCATATTCATTTGATACTCACTCCAGATTGTTGGAATCTCTTTCTGAAAAGTCCAATCTGCCAAAATGCCGCCTTCTATATCATATTGATACTCAATGATACTGCCCTCACGAACACCCGGAATCGTGAGTTTTTTTAGAGACAAATTCTTAGTAATTGCTTCATCATAGATGTTTTCTTTACTCATTTTTGTCTCAACGACTTGACCATTTTCCACATTATAACAAACACCTTTTATACCTGAAACATAGACACCTTTGGGGTATGTAAATTGAATATTGGCTTGGTCGTAAGCGGATTTGTTGAAAATTTTGATGCGAACATGACGGGTATAAAGGTCGATTTTTCCGAGCGAACAATAACCTTTATCGAACAAAACAACGGCACCTGCGTCGGGGTCTTTGTCGTATTGAGTCATTTTGAGTTCTTCTTCTGATATTTTGCCAAATTTAACTTTCAGTGGTTTTGCGTCATTTTGGGCTTGTAATAAAACAGAAAAAAGCAGCAAAGCTGCAAGGGCAAACAGCGGTTTTTTCATTTAAAAAATCGATTGTTGAGGTGAAGAGATATTGTTCAATGAGAAAAAAGCAAAAGTAGTGCCTTTTAATAAAAATAATAAAATATATTTATTATTTAACATTATAAATAAATTTGACAACTAACTATAAAAACATTTTATCCATAAATATTTGTTAACACTGCCTTTAATCGTACTTTTACATGCTTTTAGCGAATGAATCGCCAAAAATATTAAATATCCGAATCGCCGAAACATGGTTCAAAAAATAACCTTCTTGCTCGCCTACTTATTCTGTTATGTTAATGTTTTTGCTCATAACGAATCTTTGCAAAATCCACCCGATGTCGAGATTACTGTCAAAAATGCCAGTGTCAACCATGCTTTTAAAGGCGATGAACCTGTTAAATTGATTGTTTGGATCAACAATCGAGGTACTGATACGATTCAAAACATTAAAGTCAAGTGCCAAATATTGGGATTTAAAAAAAATGTGCTGCAGACACATGAGCAAATTATTGCAATCATATTACCACAAACGAAATCGGATAGTCTTGTTTTCGAGTTCAACTTAAATACGCCTGGTTTCTATTTTTCAAATGTCACAACCGATAAAGGCATTCAACAACTTCAGCTTAAAGGCTTTAGTGTAGAACCTGAAAAAATAAAATCGGCTTATCCTGCACCGAAACGCTTTTGTTCTTTTTGGAAAAAAACTTTGAAAGAACTCAAAAAAGTACCCCCTCAGTATGTCGTCACTCTACGACCTGAATTCGAAAATCCAAAAACAGATGTTTACTCTGTAGAGATGAAATCATTAGGTAATGTTCGCATACATGGCTGGTTTGTCACGCCAAAAGGGAAACTCAATGTGCCTACTATCATATATTTTCAAGGATATACAACGACAAATAAGCCCAGTGGTATCTATTTAACGTTTACAGATTGTGCGCAATTTTTCTTAGATATTCGCGGTCATGGCGATAGTAGAGAGGATATAAACCCGGGTTTTCCCGATTTTTTGACGACCGGCGTTGCCAATAAAGAGGATTATATATTTCGAGGCGCCTATATGGATTGTGTTCGTTCGGTTGATTTTTTATATACCCGCCCTGAAGTTGACCGTAATAATATTGTCGTTTGGGGTAGTAGCATGGGTGGTGCTTTGAGTGTTGTTACCGCTGCATTGGACAAAAGAGTGAAGTTGTGTGCATTTGATTTGCCTTTTCTATCCGATTGCCGCAATTATTTCACACTGACAGGCTTTCCGGGCG
>JANMJN010000741.1:0-7354 GCA_031371355.1 Saprospiraceae bacterium | reverse complement strand
AACCCAAGTCACGATAACGAAACGCTTTTATTGTTTCACCTTTAGCTGACGCTTTAAAATTAGCAGCCACTCGTTTTGCCATTTGTATCGCCACTTGTGCCACCTGAGGATGCCCCTCAGTATATTTTTCGTCGTTCATATAAGCGATGTCACCCATCGCATAAATATTGTCTGAATTTTCGACTTGACAGAACGCATTGACTTTCAATCGTTTACCGCGTACAAACGTTTCGGGAGGTAGTCCTTTGACAGAATTACCGATGATACCCGCTGCCCAAATAACCTTTTTAGCTTTTAGTTCAGCTCCACTTTTGAGCGTTACCGTTTCACCATCATAATCACTGACATAATCGCCAAACATGATTTTAACGCCTAATTTTTCAAGAAAAACTTTTGCTTTTTCACTCGCATTGGTACTCATTGTATTCAATACGCGGTCGCCACCTTGTACCAAAATAATATCCATTTGCCGATAGTTCAATTCCTTGTATTCCTTTGGCAAAATATTCTCTCGCATTTCAGCCAATGAACCCGCGACTTCTACACCAGTCGGACCACCACCCACGATGATTACATCCATGAGTTGATCGCGTTCTGAGAGGTCTTCAGTTAACAAAGCGGCTTCGTAATCTTCTAAAATGGCATTGCGCAAGTACAAGGCTTCACTAACCGATTTCATTGGAATAACATTATCAATCAAGCGTTGATTACCAAAAAAATTAGTGTCTGCACCAACAGAGATGACCAAATAATCGTATTTCAATCGTCCTTTATCGGTCATAATATAGTTTTCAGAAGGAAAAACCTCTTGCATTTCAGCGACTCTAAACAGCACATTATCCGCTTTTTGGAAGGCTTTGCGGAAAGGAAAAACAATATTTGAAGGCTCAATACCCGCCATAGCCACTTGATAAAAAAGCGGTTGGAATTGGTGATAGTTGTTTTTATCCACCAAAACCACTTGATAAACGGTGTTGGCAAGTTTAGATGCTAAAGTCAAACCCGCAAAGCCACCACCGATGATGACAATGCGTTTATAACCCGGATCAGGAATATTTAAAGGCATATTTTTCGTTTATTTAAGGAACAATAAGAAATGTAAAGTGCAATTTCACCACCAACTGCGAGGTATCGAAGCAGCACCATTCACCATCTAATTGTCTTTGTCCCATTTCTTTAATTCTGCGGCTGCTTTAGGGACAAGTTGGAATTTCAAACTTCGAACATCCACTTGAACAGCAGCCGGTGCATCTACTTTTGGTGCAGTAGGTGAGGGTTTCGCTGCTGGTTTGGTCGGTGTTTTTACTGGCGTTTGAACTTTAATTTTAGGGCGTTTTGTACCAAATCGTTTCTCCAAAACCTTGTTTTTTATATCCTCCTTCAATGCTTTAGCTTCCTGCGATTTTGGATTAGCATTTAATATGGCTTCATTAATTTGCTCTGCAGCTTGTTTTTCACCAATAATAGCCACCGCTTTAGCGACCCAAACAGCTTGAGTTTGTTGAACCCTCACAGGTGCGTCTATAGCTTTTATAGCATTCAAATGAAAAGCGATTGAATCGAGCAATTTTGGGTCATTCGGTTTCTTTTCTAAATCATTGATATTCAATATGATTTTATCTACTTTTTGCTCAAAATCTTTTTGAATCTCTAATTTTTCCTGAATATTTTGTTGGCTTTGCTGTACCTTGTCAGAGTTCGGGCTGCGTTCCCGCGCTTTTTGAATTGTCACTCTTGCAGAATCATAAAGCCCTAATGCCGATTGAGCATTAGCAATCGTCGTCAAAGCATCGGTACTTGTCACACATCTCGATTTCGGAAGCGTTTTAATTTGCTCAATAAGCACACGTTGCGCCAATGTGTCAGATGGATTCTCATTGACTTTTTGAACCAATTTGTCAATTTTTATCACGTCTTTACTGAACGAAATACTCTGAATACTCGGATATCCTATCATAATAAGCGGAGCAATGAAGCCATACAGCAGTTTTAGATTTGTTCGACCGCGCATTGCCATGAACAAAAAAACGAATATCAGCACCAAGCCAAGGATAAATCCTAAAATCATCAGCACTAATTCATACAATTGAATACCATCGAGTAAATTCATGTTTGTTTAATTTTCTTAATTTATAGACAACTAAATATCGATTTGGTTATTCAGTTATTGGTTATTGGTTGTTGGGATTGGTTGTCCGTAACCAACCCCCAATAACGAATCCCCAATAACCAATAACTAATAACTAATAACGAATCCCAGTAACAGGATGAATCTCCCAAGCCGTTGAGCGCGTAACACCTTTTGTTTTTTGTCTGATTTTAGCCGATTGGTCGCCATGTTTATAGTCATATAACAACCAACCTTGTACCTCTATTGTTCGACCATGCAATTTTTTCAATGCCGCTTGCGACCAATCAATGCCTTGTTGTTTCATCAAAAAACGCATTCGAGGTGTCACTTCAACAACTATTTGGTTTAACACACCCGTTTGTTCTTTGTTTGGCGTAAGTATAATATGTGTATCCCTAAATTCTGGATTTTCGCTGTTGCAATTACACGTTTCTTTCGGACTCATACGCACACGCAAAACATACCCCCTCAGTATAGCTGCCTTTTTTATGTCAAATTTACGACTATCTTCTTCAAATTTAGATAATTCTGTCCAATTAAATGTCTTATCAAAGTCCTCTTGTTGCGGAAAGGAATAGCGATTTTTCAATTTGTTTAAGGCTTGATCATTATTTCTTTTCGCAGAACCTTCTAAAGCGCAAGGTACACCATCCACATTAAGCAACACTTGGCAGAAAATCGGTGTAGTAGAAACCAATAAAAAAGCAAAAAGTAATTGATACATAAAAGGTCATTATTTCGCTCAAATTTAGAACTTCAAAACAGATTGTACGCATTTTAAGTTTATGTTTTGAAACTATTTTTTCATCAGATAGAATTGATAGAAAAAAGACATTTTAGAGATGTGTCAAAACGACTATTTTTAATCTTTTGATATCATTGGAATGACAAAGCCCAATTAATTGATTATCAACTAATTGGGCTTAAATTTTTTTTTATAAATGTTTCAACGACCAGCCATGGGTAAAGTGTCATTATTATCAGAAACATTGTGTGGCTTAAAATAAATGGCTTTACTAATACTTATCAAAAGTTGATCAATTTTTGCAGGTTTGGGCAAAAAATCAACTGCACCATTTTCTAAAACTTCTCTAATCACATCTTCATCTGCCAGTCCACTTGAAAAAATAATAGGTACTTTTGAATCAATTTGTTGAAAGTGCTCTAACATTTGTAGTCCATCAAGATTGTCTAAATTGTACTCACTAATGACAACATCATAAATTTTGTTCAAAAACCTTTCTAAACCTTCAATCCCATCATTTGCTATATCTACCTGACAGTCTAATTGTTCGAGTAATGTTTTGTAAGCTTGGCGCATTTCAGCCTCATCATCAATCACTAAGATTCGCGTCATGTTTTGTTGTTAATTATATCATGGAAAAATTCGTTTATCGATTTTACAGTTCCAAATCCCGTGCCACAGTAATTTATTCGTTATTTGTTATTCGGTATTCGCTATTTGGGTATCCGAATACCCGAATACCGAATAACAAATACCGAATACCCGAATACCGAATATCCGAATACCCGAATACCGAATACCTGAATACCGAATATCCGAATACCCGAATACCAAATATCCTATTTATCTTTGCTGCATGAAAGATAAAGAACAGATTATTGAAACCACGAAACTGTGGCTTGACCGTTTTGTCATAGGTTTGAATCTTTGCCCATTTGCAAAGCATCCTTTTCGGAACAACAAAATCCGATATGTCGTTTTTGCCGATACAGATCTTGAAAAACTCACGGAAATATTGCTGCTGGAGGCGAATGAACTCGTCGCAACGACCCCCTCAGTATTAGAGACAACACTCATCATTGTGCCTGAAGCCTTTGAACAGTTTGAGAATTATCTCGACTATCTGAATATGGCAGAGTTTATTTTTGAAGAAGTTGAATTAGACGGCATCATACAGATTGCCTCTTTTCATCCAGATTATCAATTCGACGAAACGGAAATTACAGATGTGGAAAATTATACGAATCGCTCACCTTTCCCTATGTTTCACTTGCTTCGTGAAGACAGCGTGACTCGTGCTTTAGAAGCTTATCCAGAAGTGGGCGATATTCCAGAAAACAATATAGAAACGATGAATAAACTCGGTTTTACCCGTGTAAAACAAATGCTCGATGACATTATTAGAACGAATTGAAGCCCTTTCGACATTGGGGAAACAACTACTTGAACCTTCAGATGAGCGCGAAGCCGTTATGCGTCGCACGGCAAACAACAACTCTTGGTTTACAATAGAAAATCAAAGTCAAGCCATTGCAGAGATAGCGATTCACTTTTTGGACAAGGAAATGCTGTTGAAATGGGTCAAAAACTATGATTATTTACAAACGATAACAGATATTCGACAACCTAAAACGGTTGGTTTAGTCATGGCGGGCAATATTCCGCTTGTCGGTTTCCACGATATTTTATGCGTTTTTGTTTCTGGCAACAAAGCCAAAATTAAGATTTCAGATAAAGACCCGTTTTTACTGCCTTATCTTCTGCAAATTCTGAAAGACATTGACCCACGGACGGCTGATTTTCTTCAAATTACTGAGGGGTTTCTGAAAGACTTTGATGCAGTCATAGCGACAGGCAGCAACAATTCAGCACGGTATTTTGAAGCTTATTTTGGTAAATATCCACATATCATTCGTAAAAACAGAAATGCGGTTGCCATACTGAGGGGGACAGAAACAGCAGAGGATTTAGAACTTTTGGGAAAGGACGTGTTTACTTATTTTGGACTCGGTTGCCGAAATGTGTCAAAGATTTATTTACCAATTGGTTACAATTTCCATCCACTTTTAGAGGCATTTCATGAGTTTAGAGAGGTAGTTCAACATGATAAATACAAAAATAATTTTGATTATAACTTTACGATTTTAATTCTGAATAAAATCAAACACGAAGCCAACGGCTGTATTTTAATGAGAGAAAGCACGGATATGGCTTCTCCTATTGCGGTTTTATACTACGAATACTACAATGATTTGACAGATTTGAAAATAAACCTTTGGCAACGACGAGACGAAATACAGTTGATCGTCGCCAAAGATAGGGTAGAGGGCTTACCGACTTTTTATTTTGGCGAAGCTCAAAAACCAAGCCTTTTGGACTATGCGGACGGCGTGGATACAATGGATTTTTTGAGATTTTAAGATAAAAGATGATAAGACACATGTATGTTTTATCATCTTTTATCTTAAAATCTCAAAACCTCACTTGATTTCACAATCAAATACTGAGGGGTCTCTATTGACATTTTTAAAGTCATTTTTAGCATCCATATTTGCAACAGTTTGGTTCTTGTTGTTGCGAATACATATTCTACTTTCAGGTCTTATTTTTCCCTGCTCGTCTATTGTTTTTGGATCAATAATGCCATCGTAAAGGATGTGAGGCACATTTTTACCGAACTTTAATTTGAAGGTAAATATTTGACCAAAACGTCCTTTTGATGTCGCTCTGACATGTCGCCGTTCAAAATTATTGTCATGGACATAGATTGACGTCGGATAAGGATAATATGCCTTGTCTTTTATCTTATTTTCAGTCATAAAATAGCTAATAATGCCCATTCCAACCGATTTATTGTTGATTATTTGATTGTCAAAAACTTCTACATGGTTTGTTGCCAATATCAAAATGCCCGTTCCTTTGGGTACTTTTCCGACGATATTTCCTTTGGGTGCAAAGTTTGACAAGTTGTTTTCTTTTATGATGTTTTTATAAACACGGACGTATCCGCCCTGTTTTAGTACCAAATCAGGTAAGTCAAACACTAAAATACCGCCCGTATTACCTGTGGAAATATTGTCAAAAACGTCTGCATGAAGTGAGTTTTCAATCTCAATACCCGCCACATTTTCGATAGCAGTGCAATTTTTTACAACGATTTGTTTCGATTGACCCACATAAATGCCCGCATCGCTGGCACCCCGAGCAGTGCAGTTGTCAATCATCACATTTTCACATTGGACTGGATAGAGGGCATAAGAACCGTTTTTCTCGTTTGGTTTGCCTGTCCATTCTGCTTTGATATTGCGAAAAGTGATGCCCTTGACGTGCATGGTTTTTATCAAATCTCCTTTTGAGTCTTGCACCGTCATATTTTCAATCGTAATGTTTTCACATTCAGAAATACGGATACCTTCTGCACCTGATGTTTGATTTTTAAAACTCAAAATGGTTTTATCCATCCCTTTGCCACGTATAACAATGTTCTTTTTGCCTTCCATCGAAAGGCTTTTTGTGAGGTGAAAGACCCCCTCAGTAATCTCAACTGTGGAACCGTCTTTGGCGAGGATTAATTGGGTTTGAATCTTTTTTTCAACATCAGCTTGTGAAAAAGCGATATTAAATGAAAAAAGAGAAAGGGTAATGAGTGAAGTTCTTAGCATCATATTGGTTAGTCATTTTTTGATTAAAAAACCCAAATGTAAAAAGATATTTCGATTTAAGATTTAAAGATAAAAGACTCATAGCGTGTTAATCACATCTACGAGTCTTTTATCTTAAATCCTTTGTCTTAAATGCTCACAAACTATTGTTTTTCAAAACGTTGTGAAATATTTTCGTTTTTAGAAACGATGCGCATGATGTATGAACCGTTTGGTAAATCGCTGATATTGATTGGCGTGACCCCCTCAGTATTTTGCAATTTTTGCGATTTAACGACTTGACCTAACAAATTGACAACAAGCAAATCTGTTACACCATAGTCACCACTGATTTCAACATTGATTTTATCCTTAGCAACGGTTGGATAAACTTTTGTTGTCGTATTTTTTCCAAAATTGACAGAAACGGTTTTGTAAACAGTTTCTTTACCATCAAAATCTACTTGACGCAGGCGGTAGTAATTGACTGTACTCATAGGTTTCTCATCAACGAATTGATAGCTTTTCAACATATTTGAGTTGCCATAACTATTGATTTCGCCAATTTTTTCAAATGATTTGCCATTTGCACTGCGTTCGATAGCATAATACGCATTGTTAAGCTCTGTCGCTGTTGACCACAACAATTTGACTGTTTGATTTTCTTTTTGCGCTTTGAAATCTAACAATTCAACAGGTATTGTTAAATTAGCTGTAACTGTGAAGTTATCAATACGACCAGAGCCAGCAGTACCGAAAGATGACGTTGCGCCTATTGGCGTCTTGGCGGTTCACTCCAACCTTAAATATACTTCTGTCGATTTGTTAAGAGATGTA
>JANMJN010000717.1:0-1550 GCA_031371355.1 Saprospiraceae bacterium | reverse complement strand
TGTGACAAATGAGAATAACAAAGGTCTGTTGAGTATTGATGATTATCGAAGAGAATTGGCTAAAATAACGAAGTCTTTGATTGATTATCTTAGTTTGAGCCGCAAAGAAGGGTTTGGCAAAGGACATCGCGGTTTGTTTTTGGGTGAATCTGATATGTAACCCCTCAGTAAAAGGTGATTCCTTTTAGAAAAATGTGTATTTTTGTAAAAAAATAAGAAAATGACATCGAATATTCAATTTCCATTAAATGAAGTTCAAGTATCCTTACTTCGCCTTTCTGAAAACTTGCCTAATGATGAATTGATGGCGCTAAAAAAACTAATCATCGCCTTCAAAGCACAACGTTTAGCGGCTATGACAGAAAAAGTGTGGGATGAAAAAGGTTGGACAGAAGAAACCATGCAAAGGTTTCTTAATACCCACATGCGGACTCCTTATAAATCGGCAAAGAAACAACCTACCAAATGAAAGTTGTTATAGATACAAAAACTTGCAGAGTTTAAAATTGTTTTAGGCAAATAAAAATAGGGTTATTTAAGATAAGGTTTTTCAATAAAATACGGAGGGGTCTAAAACAACAAACGCCTTCCGACCAAAATCGAAAGGCGTTTGTATTTTATACCCCCTCAGTATGCAAGAGGTTTTAATCCACTTTCACAACTTTTTTAAAGTATTCATAAGTCAATTTCAAACCTTCTTCACGGTTGAACTTCGGTTCCCAACCCAATATCTCACGCGCTTTTGTGATGTCTGGTCGGCGTTGTTTCGGATCATCAACAGGCAACGGACGGTAATCAATGAATGCTTTTGGATTGTTGACCAAAGCCATAATTTCTTTTGCGAACTGCATCATCGTGATTTCAGACGGATTGCCGATGTTCACAGGGTTGGCATAGTCACTCATCAAGAGGCGATAAATGCCTTCAACCAAGTCATCTACGTAGCAGAATGAACGTGTTTGTGAGCCATCGCCAAACATCGTCAAACCTACGCCACGAATCGCTTGAGAGAAAAATGCGGGTAAAACGCGTCCATCATTGACACGCATACGGGGTCCATAGGTGTTGAAAATACGCACCATACGGGTTTCGAGTCCGTGATAACGGTGGTAAGCCATTGTTATCGCTTCTTGAAAACGTTTGGCTTCGTCATAAACGCCACGCGGGCCAATCGGATTGACATGCCCCCAATATTCTTCAACTTGCGGATGCACAAGCGGGTCGCCATAGACCTCAGATGTAGAAGCGATGATAAAACGAGAGTTTTTAGCCTTTGCCAAGCCGAGCAAATTGTGCGTACCGAGAGACCCTACTTTGAGGGTCTGAATCGGCATTTGCAAATAATCAATCGGACTCGCTGGAGAAGCAAAGTGCATGATATAGTGCAAATCACCGGGTACATGGACGAATTTCGACACATCATGATGGTAAAACTCAAAACGCTTAAGTGGGAAAAGGTGTTCGATATTCGCCAAATCACCTGTAATCAGATTGTCCATGCCGATAACATGAAAGCCTTCGGCAATAAAACGGTCGCACAAATGCGAACC